>JABHGC010000238.1 GCA_018672285.1 Methylococcales bacterium | reverse complement strand
TGTTCGCGGCAGTTCACAAATTAAATAGCCGGCCAAGAAAATGCTTAGGCTACAAAACACCTTATGAGGCTTTTGAAGAGCTCACTGGCATTAAACAAGAAAATTTAACCGGTCATGCACTTATGACTTGAATTCAGGACAGGTTAAAGTGTCTAGGTTTATGATAAAACCTCAAGCGTCAAAAAGTACGGTGATTTGTATTAATGCTAAAGCCATCATATTAAATTATGATGCTTTTGCTGTGCAGTTATTTGGCTATAAGCCAGATGATTTGGTGGGAAGAGATCTTGCTGTGCTGCTTCCTCCAGAGCTAGTGATAGCGAATCCTGCAAAGCCAGTAGAAGTAGCGGTAAAGCATCAAAATGGCGATAACATTCTATGTCTTTTAACTGTAACCCCATTTGACTTTGCAGGTCAGCAGCATTTTAACTGCCATTTTCAATGTGAAGATTTAGAAAGCCAGGGTGTGGATCCGGCCACTAATTACAGTGGTTTGCTCGATGCGGTTTTAGAAAATGTGAATGTCGGTGTTTTGATAGAAGGCCACTCACATGAGATAGATTTTATCAATGAAACGTACTGCACAATGTTTCAGAAAAAAGCATTACCGTTATTCCTTGTTGGTGAAAATGCAGCCAAAGAGATAAAAGAAGGTCAAGCGTTATTTGTTGACGCCCAGCAGTATTTAGATTTCCATGTAGAATGCTTACGGAATCAAAAAATTGCACAAGGTTATACGCTAGAAAAGAAAGATGGCGGTCGATATTCATTGAGCTACATACCCCTGATGCAAGAACAGAAACTGGGTGAGATGCTGTGTAGTCATATGTGGGTTTACTCCGATATTACCGAACAAAAATGCATTGAAAAAATTCATGAGCTACAGAGCGAAGAACTGCAGCTGCTTGCACGCCAAGAGCGTGCATTAGGCCATTTAATGCAATTGGGCTTGGATGCCACTGAAAAAAATCAGTATTTTTCGGACGTATTAAAATTACTGCTAGAAGAAGTCCCGTGGATTGATTCAACAGCAAGTGGAGAGATATTCCTGCTAGGTTTAGAAGACGGTGCAGTGTTAGAGCGCTTAGTCAGCAGCAATGCCGTGCACAACAAACAGTCTTTGAATGGTGTTATTGTACTGGCTGACTACCCACATTGGCCTGAAGTCTCGGCCGGTACCATTATTTATGTGGATACATTAAGCCCTCAGTATTTGATACCACTAGTGCAAAAAGGGGAAGCTATTGGAGTGGTTGTCATTAATTTACAGGCGGACTATAGCAAAAGTCTTCTGCATCATGATTTTTTAACTCAAGTTGTCGACACTGTTGCCATCGGCATTGATCGTCGAGAATCCACTGTACAATTAATTAGAGCAAAAGATGAGGCAGAAAGCGCAACAGAAATGAAAACGCAATTTTTGGCCAATATGAGCCATGAGATTAGAACGCCCATGAATGGTGTTTTGGGTATGTTGCACTTGCTGGATCAAACTGAGTTAAATGCTCAACAGAGGAAGCTCATTCAAACAGCCAAAGGCTCTGGAGAAATTCTGCTTAGTGTGGTCAATGATATTTTAGATTTTTCAAAAATTGAAGCAGGAGAACTTTGCTTAGAGTCTATTGAGTATGATTTTATTGCGCTGCTTCAAGAAGTCACTATGATGCAGAATGTCAATGCTCACAGTAAAGGGTTGGAGCTTTTGTATTTGGTAGAGCCTGGTACACCGCAATGGGTGGAGGGAGATCCAACCCGGTTACGCCAAGTCCTGACTAACTTATTAAGTAATGCCATTAAATTTACCCGTGAAGGTTATGTCATGCTGTATGCCTCACAGGTTGCTGAAAATCTCTGTATCGGGGTTGTTGATACCGGGATTGGTATGAATGATGCTCAAACTGCAGGTGTGTTTTTGCCCTTTATGCAAGCAGATGCCACGACAACGCGTGTGTACGGTGGAACCGGTCTCGGTTTAGCGATTAGCCGAAATATTCTTCAACTAATGGGGTCGGATCTTGCGCTCGCTAGCGAGCCAAATTTTGGTACGGATTTTAGCTTCACGATTCCATATAAAGCGGTACATAATAAAAAATCCGTAGAATTCAATAAACGGCTCACTGATCAGCATTATTTATTGGTTGATGATGTCCCGGCAAGTCTCATTGTTATGAAAAAAATATTACTGGGCTGGCAAATTCCTGAATCTCACATTGAGCTAAGCGCCAGTGTTTTTGAAGCACATCAAATGCTAAAAAAGGCAGCAGACAGAGGGTGCTCTTTTGATGTTGTTTTAATCGACCAAAAAATGCCTGAGGTTGAAGGTATTGAGCTTGCAAAGGTGGTGAGAGCCAATAAAAAATTGACCAAGGCCTATTTGGTTTTACTTGAGCAGTGTGAAGGTAAAACACAATATTCAGCAGTAGATGCGTGTATTAGTAAGCCGATTAATCAAGCGGAGTTATATCAAATACTCCTTGGGTCTATTGGTGAGGCAGACCAAAGCTTAAAGGTTAAAATCACAAAAGGTGATACAGAATCTGTGTGGTTTGCAGGGTCAAGGCTGTTATTAGTTGAAGACAATAAAATTAATCAAATGGTGGCAACTGAAATATTGCTGAGTGCAGGTGTGAAAGTAGATATTTGTAATAATGGCCAAGAAGCAATAGATGCCGTGCAAAAGAATAACTATGACCTTGTTTTGATGGATATACAAATGCCAATAATGGATGGTTTTGAATCTACTCGGGCCATACGCCAACTAGGAGGGGGTTATCAGGTGTTACCCATTGTTGCTATGACAGCTCATGCGTTGTCTGGTGATGATGAGAAAAGCTTTGATGCAGGAATGAATGCACATGTGACCAAGCCCATTAATGTTAAAAAACTCTGGAAAACGTTGGGAGTATGGTTAAAGCCTAAAGCGTTATCTAAAGTAGATCAATTTGCGAAAAAGAACCGGAAGAAGCTGGCTAAGCTTCCTGAATTGCCAGGCATTAATGTGGCGGCAGGTCTTGGCCGATTACAAGATAATTGGAGTGTTTATCAGTCTATATTGCAGGGGTATCAAAAAAAATATAGTGATGTGAGTGCGGTTATGTTCGACTTAATTAACCGTGAAGATTGGTCTGCCGCGGCATCTTTAGCGCATGGCTTAAAAGGCAGCAGTGGTAATATTTCTGCTGAAAAGGTATTTGAAATAGCCTCTAAGTTGGAGGCGGCATGCCGAGGCCGTGATGCCGCTTTAGCGAATGGCTTTATCACCGGGTTAGAGCAAGCGCTGAATCAGGTTATTACTGGCATAACAAACATGCTTGCTTCAGAGCGAGAGGCGGTCATTAAATTAGAGAAAACAGCGCAACCTGAGCCTCGTGACATTAATTCTGATGAGGTGATTAAGTTACTTGAAAAGCTTCGTGTATGTATTGACAGCGATTTAGGCGAAGCGCAAGAACATTTAGCAGCGCTGAAAGACGATTTAACAACAGAGCCTAGCAGAAAGATATTAGATGATATTACTTCTGCTGTGAATAATTTTGACTTAGATGAGGCTAAAGAAACAATGGGTAAATTAGTAGTAGAGCTACAAGGAGGTCATCATGGTTGAAGATAAGAAAAGGGTGCTGATTGTTGATGATTCAGCAGATGATATCCGTGTTTTGATGGAAATATTAAAGCATAAATATGCAATACTGGCCGCAACAGGCGGTAGAAAAGCCATTGAAATTGCCTCAAAGCCACCTTATGTTGATGTTGTGTTGCTGGATGTGGAAATGCCCGGCATGGGTGGGTATGAGGTCTGTAATATCCTTCAATCCCAGGAGGAGACGAAAGACATAGAGGTTATTTTTGTCTCAGCGCACGACACCATAGAAGAAAAATTGGCAGGGTACGAGGCTGGGGGTAGTGATTACATTATTAAGCCTGTTGAGCCCGATGTTATTGTTGGAAAAGTCGATGCCGCTGTGTCGGCTAGAGAAGGTCAGCAGAAAATCCTTAATGACAAAGACGTTGCATTCTCAACGGCAATGGCGGCAATGACAAGTGCCGCGGATTTGGGGATTATTGTTCAATTTCTACGCAGTTGTTATACCGTGGTCACTGAAGACGAGCTGGCGCAATTGATCGTAATGGCCATTTCTAAATTTGGCTTGAAGTGTACGGTTTTGCTGAGGGGTCCTAACCGTGAAACTTTTAGTTCTATTCGGTTACCGATACTGCCTTTAGAAAAGGAGTTATTAATTCGCGCTAAAGGAGGGGAGAGAATTGTCACGTTAGGTGATCGAGCGGTCATTAATTACGACAGCGTAGTGTTGTTGGTCAAAAATATGCCCAAAGACGAAGAAGCAAGAGGTCGCTTTCGAGACAGCTTGGCTATTCTGGTGGAAGGAGCTGTCGCCTCATTGAAGTCAATCTATATTGCCCAGCAAGAAATTTTACGGACTGAAAAACTGAGTATTGCAATGCATGAGGCAAATGCTGCATTAGAAAAAATACATAAATCACAACAATCCCATAAAGATGATAATTTGCTCATGATTAATAAATTAATGAATGAGCTGGAAATGGACTTTATTGTGAAAGGTGCTCTAGAAGAGGCACACGAAAAGGAATTGATTTCATTAATAGAAACAACCCTTAACAAAACAATGCTACATTCTGACCATGGCTTGGAAATCGATGATGCCTTTTTAAGTATTATAAAATCTCTTGATGAAACTATCTCAATGTAGCCAAAAATGAATTGTTACTCTTAGTCAATAGTTTAGCTTGTGCTAAGCTAATAGGGTTCATCCTAGGTTGCACATTTAATCACTACGTTATAAAATTATTATATTCGAAATGGTTATACCACAATAAAATTGAGGACAGGTTTAATGGGAATTAGAATTCTACCGGCTATGATTGGCAGTGTCATTGGGCTTGCAGCAGTTATCAACCCAGCCAATGCACTTACCGCGCAAGAAATGCAGGCGCAAATGTATGAAATTAAGCAAAATGAAACAACAAAAACCATCAAGGTCGGTGGTGATGTTATTCCTCATAAAGTGGTGACTTTAACGGCACAAATTCCAGGTAGAGTTTTATCCGTATCTGGTGTTGCTGGTAGCACGTACAAGGCGGGTTCAGTTTTATTGGAGCTGACAGAAGATGCTCTTCGAGCAAAGTTAAATGAGGCGGTATCCAAACGGGATGCGGCTCAAGCACAAATTCAGAGTGCACATGTACAGTATCGGTCACAGGTCAATGGTGACAACGAAAACATGATGATGAAAAATACGCCGATGTCATGGATGTCAGGTGTTATGCCGAAAGAAAAAGGTTCTGGCTTCCAGGCAGATGTATCGAACGCACAGTCAGGTGTTGACCAGGCAAATGCGGCATACCGAATGGCAAACTCACAAATTGCAGCCATTAATTCTAAATTTAGAGACGCAAAAAGTTTGGCACCGTTTGATGGTGTTATCTTGAAAAAATATGTAGAAGAAGGTGACACGATTCAGCCTGGTATGAAAATGCTAGATTTTGCTGATATTGGGATTTTAGAGATTCAAGTCGAAGTGCCTGCCCAACAGATTGAAGGGCTTAACGAAGACATGATTATAGATGTTATGATTGTTGATAAAAAAATCAAAACCCAAGCAAGGGTGGCTAAAATATTCCCAATGGCATCTGCTCGGCACACCTATACCGTTAAGCTTGAATTACCAGATGATAAAGACTCTCTTATTGCACCAGGTATGTATGCTGAAGTGTACTTAAGTGATATTACGAAAACAGCTCAATCCTCACCTGCGATCCCCGCTAGCGCGATTTTGAAAGGAAGAAGTTTACCACAAGTGTATGTAGTAAAAGATAATATACCCCGCTTACGCGCTATCCGTACGGAAAAAGAACCACTTGGAAACGGTCAAATTTTGGTGACTAGGGGTTTGAAAATCGGTGAGAAAATTCTGAAAAATGCTGATCAACGATTTGTAAAAGAGTGGGTTGAAACTGTAAAGGCTCAGAAGGAAGCGCAGAATGACGATTAGGGTTTGATTCTGTAAAGCCATTTAATTTACGATATAAGCGCCTGTATAGGCGCTTTTTTCGTTTAGGAGTTTTTGTAATGTCAGCACAACATATTGTTTGCCCATCCTGTCAGGCGATTAACAGAATACCCAGTGAAAAATTAGCAGACCATCCAAAGTGTGGTAAGTGTAAAGTGCCTTTATTTCAGGCACTGCCACTAGAGGTGACTGCGGCACAATTTGAAAGGCATATCAGTCGTAACGACATCCCTGTATTGGTTGATTTTTGGGCCCCGTGGTGTGGGCCTTGTAAAATGATGGGACCGGCATTTAAAGAGGCTGCAGCAGCATTAGAGCCAAAATTTCGGTTGCTTAAACTGAATACTGAAAATGAGCAGATGGTTGGGGCCAAGCTCAATATACGAAGTATTCCAACCCTTGCTGTGTTTAAAGGTGGAAAAGAGGAAGCTAGGCAAGCAGGAGCTATGGGTGTTAAGGATATAGTCGGTTGGGCAAACCAGTTTGTGCTCTGATTTGCCGCCCGATAAAGCGCTCAGCGATAACACGCATCAATGAGTTCGGTCGCGCATAATTTTAGTCTGTGCGGGTCGTTCTCAGTTTGGTAAAGCGATAAAAACTGGTGGTATGCTGCAAAGACTTTTTTATCTTGGCTATGAAACATCTCATCTGGCTCTAAATCTAGTAAAGCTTGAGATAAGTCAAATAGTGCTTGAATCGGGTCTTGGTCTAAGTGTTGTTTAATCGACTTAGCCTTGCTCAATATTGTTCTGTAACGACCTGACTGGTAGTAATCATTAAATTGATAAATAGTTGCTGTCATGTTCACGTCTTTTTCTATCCGAGAGATTAATTATGTTATCGACCCGTCATAGAAAAACTTTAGATCTGTGTGCAGCTTCACAGTAATGGTTCGTTATTTTAGGTAACTGCTAATATGTAGTGGGTTAGGTTGTTAATTGTAAGGGGACACTGAATGGCATTACACAAAATTCTTTGCGTTGATGATGAGGCTGACATGCGGCAAATTACACAACTTGCACTGCAGTCGATGGGAGGCTTTGAGGTGGCATTATGTGCAGATGGTAGTGAGGCAATAGCTGCGATTGAGCAAAGCATGCCTGATTTAGTGTTACTGGATGTCATGATGCCGGGGCTTTCTGGCCCTGAAACAATCAAGGTTATTCATGAAAATTACCCAGACCTATCGGTTGCTGTTCGGCGACAATTAGGATGACCGGTTGACGACAATTAACTTGGCCGGTTAGGTGAGACAATAGGAATCTTGTTTTCCATAGTGGAGTGCGAGGTGCCAGGTCAACACATCACCAACCGACAAGAGGAGCTGTACATGCA
>JABHGC010000234.1 GCA_018672285.1 Methylococcales bacterium | reverse complement strand
TGTTCGCGGCAGTTCACAAATTAAATAGCCGGCCAAGAAAATGCTTAGGCTACAAAACACCTTATGAGGCTTTTGAAGAGCTCACTGGCATTAAACAAGAAAATTTAACCGGTCATGCACTTATGACTTGAATTCAGGAGAAACAAAAAACTTAAAGAACAGCTTATTAAAAGCAACACCTCTACCCGTTTATTCTATCAATGCTATCCCTCTTGTGCCTGGCATTGATTTTTCAGACCATTTAAATTATTGGGCTTTTGGCTACCCTGCCATCATGGTGACAGATACGTCTTTTTATCGGAACAAACACTACCATACGTCAGCAGATACTTGGCAAACATTAGATTATGAAAAAATGGCTATGCTAATTACAGGCTTATATAAAACTGTATTACAGTATTGGTATAGCATAAATTAATAAATAGTCTCTAAAAATTTACGATGTTACCCACTCAATAAAGGCGTTTCAGCATACTATTTAGCCGTTTTGGTCATAGATAAAGCTAAGAGGAGTATTTACACTTCACCTAAGCATTTTCACTACTGGAGACGACTATGACAACTGAACTTTATTGGCTCACTTTATCCCTTTTACTTACTGCCATTCTGTGGCTACCTTATATCGTTAACCGATTGATTGAGCAAGGGTTTGATACAGCTTTACTCGACCCTGATGGTAAAACCGAAAGCCAAGTAGGCTGGGCAACTAGGCTAATGGCGGCTCACGCAAACGCGGTCGAAAATTTAGTCATTTTTGCGCCATTAGTGATTGTTGTCCACTTATCAGGCACGAGCAATACAACCACCAGCTTTGCCTGTATCCTATATTTTTTCGCAAGACTTACTCATGCGATTGTATTTACGCTACGCATACCTTTTTTTAGAGTTGCCGCTTTTGCGGGTGGATTTATAGCCCAGCTGCTCTTGATCGTAGCCCTTCTAATGGCACAAACACCAATCTAAGCCTGCCCCAACCCAATAAACATCATGAAAATGTGTGCTCACCCTACAAAAGCGTCAATCCGCATATATAATGTATGTACGCTAAGCAACCTTTATATGTTAGGTAGGTATTTCATGACGTTAAAAAACCAGTTGATGTTACTCACGCTCACAATTGGCATTATTGCTTTAATTCAATCAATTGCGATGCATTTTAATAACAGTTCGATCATTACTCAAGCCCAGAAGATGGAGCAAGTTGAGGTACCAATCTTAAATAAAGCCCATCAGCTGAAACTGGCCACAGTACAAGTTCAGCAATGGTTAACAGATATCAGTGCCACTCGAGGGCTTGATGGCTTAAACGACGGATTTGATGAAGCAGAAAATAATGCCAAACTGTTTCGCCAATTAGTCGCAGAACTCAGTGCGTTAGACCCTAAGCACAAACAACAATACGATGACATGCTGCCCGTTTTTGAAAAGTACTACACCGTGGGCATTAAAATGGCACAAGCATACGTTGCACAAGGCCCTGCTGGTGGTAATGCGCTCATGGCCGATTTTGATGAAGCTGCCGCGTCAATCAGTGAAACGATAGAAAGCTTTTTAGTCAGTGTTAGCAAGAGAATGACTAATGCACTCACTGTCAGTAACGAAAAAAATGCCAATTCAAGCACCATTATTTTGATTGGCGCCTCTCTCATCATCATTATGATGTTGTTAAGCTACCGTTTTGCACATTTACTCAGCGCAAGGATGACGTTATTAACACAGATGATGGATACGGTTGCTCGCCAAGGTCAATTTCATCATCGGCTCAATATCAAAGGACAAGATGAAGTGTCCTCTGCAGGGCATAGCTTTAACCAACTCATGACCAGTCTGCAAGAGGCCATCCAAGGAACCTCAACGGTTTTACGCGGTTTTACCCAAGGTGAATTTGATCAAAAAATGGACAAGTCATTACCTGGTGACTTAGGCGATTTAAGATGCCATGTGAATAATACGGCAGATATAATGGCAACAACCATTGGTACGATTTCAGGGGTTATGGCACAAGTCAGTCAAGGAGATTTTTCAGCACGGGTTGACGCTGAAATGGAAGGGGATTTAAAACGATTACAACAAAACATCAATCAGTCTGTTGAGAATTTAGCCTCTGCTATTAAAGACATTAACAGTGTCATGGCTGATTTTGCAGATGGCGAATTAAATCATCGGGTAACGTCTTCAATGTCCGGTGATCTAGGCCAATTAAAAAATGGCATTAACCAATCTCTGGCCCAAACAAACCAAGTCATACAAGAGGTCTCTGGGGTGATGCAAGCATTGAGTCAAGGTGATTTTGATATCACTATACAACGCACTATGCCTGGCGAGCTTGGTGAGTTAAAAACAAATATTAATACTACCGTTACCCAACTTGGCACAGCGGTAAGTGATGTCAACTCCGTGATGAAGGCAATTGCTGAAGGTGATTTTTCTCAAACCATTCATAGTGACCTCAATGGCCAGCTGGGTGAATTAAAATCCTCCATTAATGGCACGGCTAAAACACTTGGAAATACCATGACAAATGTCAATCATGTCATGCTAAAAATAACCCAAGGCTGCTTTACAGAAACGGTTGATTTACCCCTTAAAGGCGAGATGGCTACCTTAAAAAATAACATCAATCACAGTGTCAGCATCCTGCAAACAACCTTTTCCGAAACTAATTACGTCCTTGAAGCACAAGAAAATGGCTGCTTTGATCGCCGTATCAGTGCTGATTGCCAAGGCGAGTTTTTAACGCTCAAAGAAAGAATCAACCAGACATCAGAAAGTATCCAACAATCTTTTTCTGCCATTAATGACGTGATGAATGCCGTAACCCATGGTGACCTGCAACAACAAGTCGAGGTGGATTTAAAGGGCGATCTCCACACATTAAAAGAAAACATGAATGCTTCTTTATCAATATTACGTACCACATTCCAGGACATCAGCGCAAAAGTTCAAAACATGGCCGATGGGGATTTATCAAGTAATATAGAACAACACCAAGAAGGTGAGTTTCAACGCGTTACCATTGATCTTAATAACATGTCTGACAAACTTTCAACGGTCATTTCTCAAGTCAAACATGCCAGCAATAATATTGTGACTTCCTGTAATGAAATTTCGCAAGGCAATACCACTTTATCTCAGAGAACGGAAAACCAAGCTTCAAACTTAGAACAAACTGCAGCCAGCATGGAAGAGCTTACATCTACCGTTAAAACCAATGCCGATAATGCACAAGATGCCAATGAAATCAGTACAAATAACAGTACAACGGCATTTAAAGGGCGTGATATTGTAGGTCAAGCCATTGAGGCGATGTCTGAAATTAGTGAGAGCAGTACTAAAATTTCTGACATTATTGGTGTCATTGATGAAATTGCTTTTCAAACTAATTTGCTGGCGCTCAATGCATCGGTAGAAGCTGCCAGAGCCAGTGAACATGGTCGTGGTTTTGCGGTTGTTGCAACTGAAGTGAGAAATCTAGCATTACGCAGTGCAAATGCTGCGAAACAGATTAAAGAGTTAATCAAGGACAGCGTTGAGAAAGCCAAGGTCGGTACGTTGTTGGTAAATGCCTCTGGAGAGACGCTCGCAGAAATTGTTACGGGAATAAACTCAGTCAATAGCTTAGTTTCTGGCATAACTCATGCCAGCAAAGAACAATCAGCGGGCATCCAGGAAGTGAACTCATCGGTAACAACACTCGATGAAATTACCCAGCAAAATGCAGCCCTTGCAGAAGAAACGGCCGCTGCCAGTGAATCTGCAGTCTCTCAAGCAAAAGAGATGCAAGCCACAGTCGATTTTTTTCAAATTGCTTAATAAATAAAACATCATGACGGCTAACGGACATCCTTGTCCCCCTCTGAAGGCCGCCATGATGAATAAGGAAGGGTGGATTTCCTTAATAGCAGTCTAGCCCCACTAACTTAACAGTAACTGAACAAAACAAACTTTGATCACATAATCACACTTCTAACATTCACCTATCCCCTTTTTTGTCCGATACTGTTTAAATGAGGAAAGGTGCGGCCGGGTTTAGCTTATTTGAATTAATAATGGTGATTGTCATTGTGGGTATTTTGGCAGGACTTGCTGTGCCACGCCTTTCGGATGTACAAACCACAACCCAAGCACGCGGGTATGTTGATGATTTACTCTCCTCTATTCGTTATGCTCAAAAGCTTGCCATCAGCAGTGAATGCGATACTCGTGTTGTTGCCAGTAACAATGGCTATGAAATACGCCAATGGGTCGTCTGTACGCCAACGAGCCACTTAAGCACAGCGGATACCTTAATTCAGCACCCAGCAACCGCAGCACCTATGCAAGCGACCCCCACAAATGGCATCGCCATAACCGGTCTGTTTGACTTCTACTTCGACAAAAAAGGCCAACCCAAGCAAGTGAATAACAATAGTGTGATCAGCACCCCCTCTGTGATGACTATTGCAGATCATACGGTGACAGTAGAAGCCTTTACGGGATTTGCTCATGCACCATAATAAAGGCAGTTCTCTCATTGAGGTGGTGGTTGCAATCGTTGTCGTGGCTGTTGGGGTAACAGGTTTATTTTCAGTGTTTACTCAAACTGCCAAACGCTCTGCTGAACCTGTTATTATCAATCAAGCACTGTATATCGCCTCCGCCTATTTAGATGAGATTTTACAAAAAGATTTTACCCAATCAGCTAACCCTGCTGGTCGAGCCAACTTTAATGATGTCGATGACTTCAATAATATCAATGATAATAATGGCCCTCTCAATCAGCTTGGTCTTGTTGCCACACTAGGTACACCCTTTGATGCGTCGGCATTCAACATCACTGTAGCGGTCGATCCTGCCAGTGTGCTAAACAACATCCCTGTGAAAACCATTACCGTGACCGTTACCCATGATAGCTGGGCCATTGGCAATGGTAATTTTAATCAAGATGTCACGCTCATTGGCCATAAGGCAGATAGTCTATGATGCAACGAGGTTTTACCTTAATTGAGATGGTGATGGTCATTATGATCACCAGTATCATTGCCACTCTAGGCGCAAAAATGATCAAAACGGCTTTTGATGGTTACTATGATGTTGCTAACCGAGTCAACACCCTCGGTAATGCCGACATTGCATTACACCACTTACGTCAGGATATTCATCAAGCGCTGCCTAATAGCATTCGCTTAAGCTGCAATAACCGCTGCTTAGAATTGCTCCATGTGCGTGACTCAGGACGATATCGGGCAGCTTTAAGCCCTTTAGCGACAGAAGATATTTTAGATTTTAGCAGTAATGACAACAGCTTTGATATCACCAGTGGTTTAGCCGAAACACCCATCGGTACAGCCCATAGCATTAGTACAAGCAATGCCGCAAGTGCGTGTGAAAATAGTATTGCAGATTGTTTGGTCATAAACCCTGCGCTCACCGGCTTACAAGATGCCTATCAGCCCAGCAATAGAACCACCATAACGGCGGCCTTACCTGCCATTAACCCAAATCAACTGAATTTCGTGAATTTCAACTTTCCTCAGGCTTCAACAAAACAGCGCTTTTATATTGTCGATACCCCCATCACCTATATCTGCGATCCCACAACGGGCACTTTACAGCGCTACCATGATTACACCATTACGCCCAATTTGGTGAGCAGTGATGCTGAGTTACTTGGTCGTAATAACCCAGCAGAGCGTAGTTTACTCTCTAACCACATTACCGATTGCCAATTTCAGCTTCAAGGAGATGCAGTCTCTGGTAGTACTGTCAGCATCAACCTAACATACAGCTACCAAGACCCAGCACTCAACCAGGGAGAGATACAAACATACTCTGTATTCAACCAAGTAAAAATAAAAGGGCGCCCATGAAGCAATCTGGATTTTCCTTGATGGGGTCTATTTTATTACTGGTGATTATGTCCGTTTTAGCCGCTTTTATGGTGAAGGTGTCAGGTAACTTACAAATGGGTACCACCTTAAACGTGCTGTCTAGCCGGGTAGATTATGGTGCACAAAGTGGCCTGGAATGGGCAAGAGCCAATGTGCAACAGCTCACAGGCAGTATTTGCAGCAGTACAGGGGCTGCTTGCTGCAACCTACTGACTAGCAATGCGAACAGAACGTTTTTTCTACCCCCGCCATTTAGCACCATTGAAATTACCATTGACCAATGCACGGTGCAAACCATTGACGAGGTGACAAGCTATGATGCTTTTACGGTACAATTAACCGCTAAAATCGGGAACCTAGGTGAAACAGGTTTTGCCTCTAAGCAAGTTCAAGGGATATTTTTTAATCCCGAGCTGCCGTAGTACACAGCACTATCGTTGATTAAAGACCAGATAAACCTAAATTAATTTGATTAACTGCGCCATGTTTCACCACGCAAAACCCGGGCAAAACATCCACATCTACATCGCCTGCATCTTTAATGCTATCAGCGACATGAGACATTAACACTTGCCTAACTTGAGCTGTTTCTGACTGCTTAGCAAAACGCATGATGGTTTCACAAAAACCATTTTTAGCATCAAATATAGACAATAAGATTCTGTCGACGGCTTCCACTTCCCCACTTCTAGCGTGCACTTCTTCTCGCTCATAAAAACTGTCTGAATCTATCCATAAACCCAAACGTAAATCGTCAATTTGAATATTATGAGATTTCTCCATCATATAGCGCCACAGTTTAAACGCCTCTAATTCGATCAACCGAGGTGTTGTAACGCCATCACTATTACAGGCGCTACACATGATAATTTTATGGGTGATAGGCATACACTAGTCCGTTAATAAATCTTTAATGGCTTCTCGTTCTTGCAGCAGTTCAGCGGTTGTCTCATCCAACATTCTTTGGCTGAACTCACCTAACTCAAGGTTTTTAATGATTTCATACTCACCATGCTTCACCTTCACAGGGAATGAGAACATCAAACCTTCAGGCACACCATAACTACCATCTGATGGCACCACCATACTAACCCACTCATTCGAGCCTTTTATCCAGTCATGAATATGATCCATCGCAGCAAACCCTGCCGATGCCGCGCTCGACTTACCTCGAGCAGCCATAATCGCAGCCCCTCGTTGCTGAATCGTTGGGATAAAAGAATCCGTTATCCAATTTTCAGGAATTAATGTTGTGGCATCAATCCCGTCAACTAAGGCATTGCTAATGTCCGGGTACTGGGTTGAGGAATGGTTACCCCAAACACATACCTGGCTCACGTCCGACACCATGTGACCTGTTCTCTGTGCTAGTGTGGTCAAGGCACGGTTATGATCTAGGCGTGTCATCGCTGTAAATTGGCTTGGTTTTAAGTCTGGTGCATTATGCATTGCAATTAATGCATTGGTATTGGCCGGATTACCCACGACTAACACTTTAACATTTGGGTTTGCATGGTCATTCAATGCACGCCCCTGTATTTTGAATATTTCGCCATTGGCAGCCAATAAATCGTTACGCTCCATGCCTGGTGAGCGGGGCCTTGCGCCAATTAATAAAGCGATATCACAGTCTTTAAAGCCAATGTTGGGGTCAGCTGTAACAGAGACATGCTGAAGTAAAGGGTAGGCACAATCCTCTAGCTCCATGACCACCCCTTGTAAAGCGGTTACTGATTCGGGGATATCTAAAAGTTGTAAAATAACCGGTTGATCATTACCCAGCATTTCTCCTGCGGCAATTCGAAAAACCAATGAATACGCTATTTGCCCTGCGGCACCTGTGACAGCGATACGTTTAGGTTGCTTCATGATGAGCCTTATTGGAACTAAATTGATTAAATTATAGCTGGAAACTGACTAATTGTTTCAGGTATTACCTCACAATGTGCGCTAGGTTTGCTCAAACATTCATCCAAAAAAAAAGGGGCGGTTACATTAAGTAACCACCCCCTTTCATTTATTCGCTGAAATTGTATCAGAGATTAAGCATGCCCAAAGCTTGAGCCGCAAGATAACCGATGATGCCTAATGAAGTTAAACTAAACAGATAGGTTAATACTTTGATACCACCAACAGCTGATTTAGCCGCAAGATGTGCAATCTCTTCAGAACGACGCTCGCTGTCTTTGATCATTTGTTGTGCCACTGTTTTCGCGGTATGAGTGGCTTTATCCTGTACTGAATTTTGCATTTCAGCGGATACTTGTGCAGATTTCAAATACGCCGTCATGTGGCTGGCGAGATCTGCTTGAATATTGGCGCGTGCTTTTTCCACTTCTTCACGAACTGTTTGCTGCACGAGTTGGCCTGTCATTTGTTCAATAGTCGCCTTAGCGTGTTCACTCGCTTCTTTTTCCGAGACTTGAATCGCTATCGCCTTAGCGGACTTAGCGGCAATCTCTTCAGCAGATTGTTTCGCTTGTGCTATCGCCAAATAAGATGTTGTTTTTGTAACCTTAGAGGCAATGTCTTCCGCAACTTCTGAAGCAATGCGATTCGCTAAGGTGGTCACTTGCTCGGTAATCGCTTCTATATCATGAGCAGAAAGTGTTACAGGACCTGAGGCTGCAATTGCAGACCCTACTTCTGGCTCGAGCATATCTGCAGCGTCTAGTGCTTGGTCTAGTTCTGCAATTTGCTCACTGGCCATTTGTAATGACTTTTCAAGCTCATCGCCTTTAATGGGTTTTACTGCAAAACCAATTGCACCATTTTCTTGAGCTGCAATTTTGGTCTGCTCGTCGTCCTTAGAAGTACACATAACAACAGGAATGGTTGATGTTTCTGGTGTTGAAGTGATTGTCTTCGTTGCTTCTAAGCCATCGATGCCAGGCATCATGATGTCCATAAAAATAATATCAGGGTATAGTGGCTCACAACTACGAAGATAGCTTAATGCTTCTTCACCAGATTCAGCAACATCCACCTCAATACCACGGTTTTGGAGTTGTTTCTTAAGACTGATACGCGCCGTCTTAGAATCATCGACCACCAATGCTCTGGTAATATTCATACAGTGTTTTCCCCAATATTCTCTTTTTTCTATCGAATTGGCACTTATTATATACGAAAATCTACGATCGTGTTATTCAGTTTCATGATTAACTAGGGATTTCCTCCATCTAGCCCATTTTAGATAATTTTAAAATATGCTAATTTATTACACGCAATCAACGAATTAATGCGCTTTATTCACGCCCTACTGTAAAATCAATTGGTTATTTTTCCCGACTAATGGTTACTAATACCTTAACTAACTTAAGGTCTATTAACCCTCTGTTATACCAGTAATAAACCACCTCAATATTCCGGCAAGACCTTGCTAACAGACTATGTTAAGTTGTCCGTTCTATTATTTTTCATAAAAAGAGATGTCGTCCATGACCGCACCGGTAGAATCGCCCAGTACCCACCCCGCATTTAAATGGGTCAGCCAACAAAAAATTGAATCACTCAATATTATGGTTGAGGAATATCAGCACCGTAAAACAGGCGCGATGCACTACCACATTGCAGCAGAAAACCAAGAAAACGTCTTTTTAGTTGCGCTTAGAACCATGCCAATGGATGACACAGGCGTCGCACACATTTTAGAACATACAGCACTTTGTGGCAGTGAAAAATATCCTGTCCGCGACCCCTTTTTCATGATGATTCGGCGTTCACTGAATACCTTTATGAACGCCTTTACCAGTAGTGATTGGACGGCCTACCCTTTCGCCAGCCAAAACCGTAAAGATTTTAACAACCTACTCAACGTCTATTTAGATGCGGTATTCTTTTCTCGTTTAGATCCCTTAGATTTTGCTCAGGAAGGACACCGTGTTGAATTTGCTGAAGCCGACAATGCAGATTCAGAACTAGAATATAAAGGCGTTGTCTTCAATGAAATGAAAGGGGCAATGAGTTCACCCACCAGCACTCTTTGGCAAGCACTGACACATCACTTATTTCCAACCAATACCTATCACTACAACAGTGGTGGTGAACCTGCAGCCATTCCAGATTTGTCCCATGAGGAGTTGCTGGCTTTCTATAAAACACATTACCATCCTTCAAACGCCACCTTCATGACCTTTGGTGATATTACCGCTGCGGAACATCAAGCTGTATTTGAAGACAATGCATTAAGCCGTTTTGAAGCCCTCAATAAGACCATTGATGTCAATGATGAAAAGCGTTATTCATCTCCACAGCAAGTCACAACACACTACGCGCTAGATGATGATCCTGCTGAAAAGACCCACATTGTGATGAGTTGGTTGCTCGGCCACTGCACCAATATTGATGACTTGCTCGAAGCCCATTTAATGTCTAACTTACTCTTAGACAACAGTGCCTCCCCTTTACTTAAAGCACTAGAAAGCAACGATGTTGGTACTTCTCCATCACCACTGTGCGGTCTTGAAGATAGCAACAAAGAAATGGCCTTTATGTGTGGTATTGAAGGCTCAGAAGCCGATAGGACAGATGATTTTGAAAAATTGGTCAATGATGTTCTAGAACAAGTGGCTAAAGACGGCATTGCCCAAGAAAGAGTAGATGCTATGTTGCATCAATTAGAGCTTGGCCAGCGTGAAATTGGCGGCGCAGGATACCCTTATGGCTTGCAACTGATTCTATCTGCATTGCCTGGTGCTATTCACCGTGGTGACCCTAAAGCCTTATTAGATATTGAGCCTGCCCTTGTTAGATTACGAGAAAAAACTAAAAACCCTGACTTTGTCACCGATATGGTTAAACGGAAACTATTAGATAATCCACACCGGGTAACCATCACAATGGTGCCAGATAATCTTTTATCTAAGAAAATGACGGAAGATGAAAGCGCCAAACTCATCGCCATGAAAGCCGCAATGACCGATGAACAAAAACAGCAAGTCATCAGCATTGCCAAACAACTTAAAGCACGTCAAGAACAAGAAGATGACCCAGAAAACCTACCTAAAGTAGGTCTAGAAGATGTACCGGAATCCGTTAGTATCGCCACTGGAAGCATTCATAATGCCCACACACATTTTTATGCACAAGGCACAAATGGCCTCGTCTACCAACAAGTCATCACCGATTTACCTGCCCTTTCGGTAGAAGAGCAGCACATATTGCCCTACTTCAACACCTGCATTACAGAGCTTGGTTGTGGTGATAAAACCTATCTTGAAATGCAAGAACTTCAATCAAGTATCAGTGGAGGGATTCATGCTTCAACTTCCCTTCGAGGTAAAATTGATGATGAGCAAGATGTCAGTGGCTACTTAACTGTATCAGGCAAGGCCTTAAACAGAAACAGTGATGATTTATCCCAGCTCATTCACAATACATTTGTTAATGCACGCTTTGATGAAACCAGCCGCATTCATGAAATCATGTCTCAGATAAGTGCTCGCAAGCAACAAAGCGTCACCGATAGTGGCCACAGCTTAGCCATGTTAGCCGCCTCCAGCAACATGAGCCCGACTTGCCAACTTGCACACCAACAACGTGGTTTAGCTGGCATTAAGTCACTGGTTGAATTAGAAAAATCTTTCTCTGATGAAGCTGCCTTAAATGCCTTTGCAGAGCAATTAAAAAATATCCACCAACAACTGATTGATGCGCCAAAACGATTTTTATTGGTTGGTGAAAAAGACATGGCTAACCAAGCTATTGCCACACTTGAGAATATTTGGACAAATAAACCTAACGCCAGCTTTAAGCCCATTGCCTTAGACCCAGTGAGAACGTCCACCCAACAACTTTGGGTCACCAGCACTCAAGTCAATTTCTGTGCTAAAGCTTACCCGACAGTCCCTGTAGATCACCCGGATTCGTCAGCTCTAGCAGTCCTTGGTGGCTTTTTGCGGAATGGGTTTTTACATCGAACCGTTCGTGAACAAGGCGGCGCATACGGTGGTGGTGCTAGCCATGACTCTGGTAGCGCTTCATTCCGTTTTTACTCTTATCGTGACCCTCGAGTAGAAGGCACACTCACAGACTTTGACCGTTCCATTGAGTGGTTACTATCAGAAACACATCAAGAGCGACAGCTAGAGGAAGCCATTCTTGGTGTCATTAGCTCCATAGACAAGCCAAGCTCACCTTACGGTGAAGCCCAACAAGCTTTCCATGAAACCTTGTTTGGTCGAACACCTGAGCAAAGGCAAGCTGCTCGAAAACGGATTTTAAAAGTCACCATTGACGATTTAAAACGTGTGACTGAAACCTATTTAACGGCTGATAAAGCCAGTACGGCAATTGTCACCAACAAATCTACCTTAGATGACATTGGTGATCTTGGTATGACGGTACACAGTTTAATTGAGTCATAAATCTAAAATAATTTAAGATAGTCTTTCAATAAAGGGGCGGGTATTTAAATACCCGCCCCTTTTTAATCAGCTTACCATCGAGATAAGACACAGAATAATATCTTCACACGAAAGTGCCAAAACCAATTGCCATACAAAACTGCTTTTAAAAGGTATATCCCCTCATGACGACACACAATAATAATACACTCATCGCAGGGTGTGGCTATATTGGTCAGAGAGTTGCAAAATTGTTATCTGGGCCTGTTACAGGAATAATCAAATCAGCAGCAACGGAAGCGTACCTAAAACAAGGCAATATTACCCCTCTACGAGCAGATTTAGACAACCTAAATTCGACCCTCTCAGGTTTTAATCAAGTATTTTATTTTGCACCACCGCCAACAACCGGTGATAAAGACAACAGGATTAAAGCCTTTTTGCAGCACCTTAAACCCAGCATCGAAAAATTCGTACTCATTAGTACAACTGGTGTCTATGGGGATGCAGCAGGTGACTGGATAGAAGAAACAACACCGCCCCACCCCATCGCAGACAGAGCAAAACGCCGATATGATGCAGAGCAACACCTGGTACAATGGTGTGAGCTGCATAAAATACAGTATGTTATTCTCAGAGTACCTGGCATTTATGGGCCAAATAAAGTCCCTCTAGAACGCCTAGAAGCGGGCAAACCCATCGTCTGCCAAGCAGAATCAGGCTATACCAACAGAATACATGCTGACGACTTAGCTAAGTTGTGTCTACATGTCATGATGCACACAACAGAGCATTCACTGTATAATGCCTGTGATGGCAACCCCTCCACTATGTGGGACTACTTTACCCAACTTGCAGATACTTTTGGGCTTGCAAGGCCATCAGAGCTCACCTTAGCTGAAGCTGAGAAACAGCTCAGCCCGGGTATGATGTCTTATATGAGAGAGTCACGCCGAATAAAAAATGACAGGGTGCTCAGTTTAGGTTTTCAATTTAACTATCCAACCCTTTCTAAGGGATTACTGCACTGTTTTGTGAATCATTCTAGTCCCGATTGAGTTATTCATTCACAATGATATACCGCTCGCACACCCCTGATAAAAATGCCCTGCCCTATGATTAAATTATTGAATACAGAAGACGATACCTGATAAAGTATCAGGTTATATGGGTAGGAAAACCTTATTCAATCTCACAAGGAACACATCATCATGAAACAGCTGCATATCCTTATCATGGGCTTAATGATGTCGGCTGCAAGTATTGCTGCCGACCTAGATAGTCGAATTCAGTATCGAGCAGATAAAGTCAACAAATCACTCTCTCTAGCTGAACAATACATGTCACAAGATAAAGCAAAATATGCTAAGGATTATTTGCACAGCGCGGAACAAGAGCTGAAAACAATTTATGAATATTATTCAGGTAAGTTTGACGAAAAACACCCCACTATTGTTGACATGAAAAGCCGAATTAGCACGTTAAAAGGTAAACTAGGGCAATCTCCAGCGGCCAAAACGGCTGTTGCAGAAACAAAACCAACAGATAGTGTGAAACCAGCAGAAAAACTGTCTGGCTCACTGGCATACCATATTACTAATATCGAAAAAAGTTTGACGTCACTAGAAGCTGAACTTAACAATAATAAATTTAAACGCGCAATGTCTCAGCTAGACAATATTGATGATAGATTCAAACAAAAGCTAAAATGGAATAAAGGTAAGTTCTCACCTAACCACCCTAAGATTGTGTCTGTAACGCAACGTATTACAAACCTTAGATTAAGCATTAATGATAAATTAGCCGCTAGCGATCAAGCAGCAAATAGCATTAAGCCTGTCATGAATGCCATCAACCAATTAGCACCAAAAATTACTGCTGCCGTTACCGGGGGGCGCCATGCACTGATGGCGATCAGCAGTGCTGAAGCTGGCTACAGCACCACCAGAGATATTGATAAAATTAAGTCCATCTTAGAGAATTTACAACAAAAAGCAGATCGGATTAATGCCATTTTACCAAACGCAGAAAATTTGGTTGCCGCATTTCGCAAGCAGTTTCCTGACCAAGCTTCCATTCTGCACGTTTTACCAGAAAAAGGTTATGAACTCGACCTACAGGTCTCACTACTCGAAAATAATATCAACTACTGGAGTACCGACCGAAAACGCACCATGCAAGCGCTTGTTAACTCTGCAAAAACCAGTGTAGCTCAATCCCAAAAACAATTAAAAGACACCAAAGCTTCTGATGCAGCAGCTGTTTCCTATGCCACCGGTAATGTGGAAATGTGGTCGATTAATTTTTTTGGCAACATCATTGATGCAGTGGATGTCGTTTACCCAGCAGCCACGGCAAATACACCTGAAGTATTAACACTCTCTTCAGAGGCAAAAAATCTAAAAACAGACGCAGCAAGCATTCGTAAAAATATAGATACCTTGGGTGAGTCTATCGCCAATTTAAATAAACAAAAGGCCAATTTTAAGACGGCTAAAATTGCTGCAGCAACATTTCCAAGTAGCGCTAAACCCATTGGTTCAGATGCCACGAATGTCTCTCAAGTCCTCATGGAAAAATTTGGTCATAAACCCATTAAACTTGGTGTATATGCGCCTTGGGAAACAAGAACAGAGGCAAGATGGGTTAACGACCATTGGGATGTAGGAACATTTAAATACTTAGGTGTTTGGATGGCTAAAGAAACAGTATCCGGTAAATTTCGAGTGTATCGGGTGACTGTACGAAATAGACAGAAAACGGATGGTTCGTGGGGGCCATTACACTATTGGAGTATTGGCAACAGTTATGAAATATTAAAGAAAAATATTTAAACAGTAAAAATTTTTGAACAGCTATTACACTTTATTTCGAGTACCTGTAACAGGTACTCGAAATGAAATCACTCAAAACTTAAACTTCATCCCTTCTTTTAGATCAAATATTTCATCTAGTTTTAAGGTTCGAATGAGTTGATCTACAGCTGCCTGACCATGCTCATTACTCACATCCGCTAAGATCATTTTAGCTGAATTACGGTTATATCCACCACCCATACCAATTTGTACTTCTAGCAGTTCTTTTGCTCGAGTTAAGGTCATGTGCTAATCATCCTTTAAATTAATATCCAATGCATCCCACATTGAATCCACTTTATCTCTAACCGCTGCCGTCATCTCAATGGGTTTACCCCACTCACGGGTTGTTTCCCCTGGCCACTTATTCGTTGCATCAAAACCCATTTTAGAGCCTAACCCTGATACAGGTGACGCAAAATCTAAATAATCTATGGGTGTGTTTTCAACTAATGTTAAATCACGAGCAGGATCCATCCGAGTGGTAATCGCCCAAATCACATCGTTCCAATCTCTGACGTTGATATCATCATCGGTTACAATGACAAACTTAGTGTACATAAATTGCCGCAAAAAAGACCATACACCCATCATCACGCGTTTAGCATGGCCAGGATATTGCTTTTTCATACTCACCACGGCAACGCGATAAGAACACCCTTCTGGAGGCAAGTAAAAATCCACAACTTCAGGAAACTGCTTTTGTAGAATGGGCACAAATACTTCGTTGAGTGCCACACCCAGTACGGCTGGCTCATCTGGTGGGCGGCCGGTATATGTACTGTGGTAAATGGGGTCCGGCCGATGTGTGATTTTTTCAATGGTAAACACAGGAAATTGGTCAACCTCATTATAGTAACCTGTATGGTCACCAAAAGGTCCTTCATCGGCCATATCATCGGGGTAAATAAACCCTTCTAATACAAACTCAGCACTGGCTGGCACCTGTAAATCTGATAACAAGCCTTTTACAACTTCTGTTTTTTCACCCCTGAGTAAGCCAGCAAAGGCATACTCCGATAATGTATCTGGCACAGGTGTTACCGCACCCAAAATCGTCGCCGGGTCTGCACCTAAAGCCACTGCGACAGGAAAAGGTTCTCCAGGATGCTCTATTTGCCACTCTCGGAAATCTAATGCACCACCACGGTGTGATAACCAGCGCATAATAACGCGATTTTTACCAATCACTTGCTGCCGATAAATACCTAAATTTTGCCGTGGTTTGTTCGGCCCTTTCGTCACAACCAATGCCCAGGTGATTAAAGGGCCAGCATCATCTGGCCAACACGTTTGAATCGGGATTTGGCTTAAATCAACCTCATCACCCGTTAAAACCACTTTCTGGCATTCAGCACGGCGTAGTACTTTCGGTGCCATATTGAGCACCTGTTTAAAGATCGGAAGCTTCTCCCAGGCATCTTTAAACCCTGCAGGCGGCTCTGGTTCTTTAAGAAATGCTAAGAGCTGACCAATATCTCGCAGTGCACTGACTTTTTCTGCCCCCATGCCATAGGCGACTCGCTCAGGCGTACCAAATAAATTGGCCAATACAGGAATATTTGAGCCTTTAGGGTTCTCAAATAAAATCGCAGGACCTTTGCCCCGCAATACCCGATCACAAATTTCAGTCATTTCTAAATAAGGATCAACTTCCGCACTAATGCGCTTAAGTTCACCCCGTGATTCTAATTGAGCAATAAAGTCCCGTAAATCTTTATACTTCATCGTTTAATAAACTCGGAAGCCACCATGCCGACGACGCTGGCGGAAATCTAACCAAGTAATACCGGCAAAGAAACCTGCTAATAATAAAATAGATAATATAATCAAAATCCAAACAATTGAAATACTACCAAGCCAGGATTCTTCCAGCTCACCAACGCCTGTAACCAGTGCTTTAACTTGTTGTAATTTTTCTTTGAGTTGTTTGTTTTCTTTTTGTAGCTTCAGTGAATCCATTGACGCATTTATCTCAGGGTTTTTTGCTTCACCCACTGCTGTTCGCATTTGTTCAGCGGCGGCTTTCAACACAACATTTTCATCGGTCGCTTTACTCAGTTCAAGCTCTAAGCCGGCTACTTTTTCAGCTAAAGCGACAGCATCTTCAGCAGTCACTTTTCCTGTGGTCACTGCCTCTTTTTGCTTTTTAAATTCTGCCAATTCAACCAATGCTTTCTTGAGTTCTTTTTTTACCTTATCCATGTCCCGGACAGAAACACCAGAGCCTTTGTTTTTCTTTAGCTTGGCCACTTCGTCCCTAAGCGTTTTATTTTTCTGTTCCGTTTTTTTCAGTTTGTCTTGTGATGCGCGGAATTTAATCTGCAGTTCGATAAGCTGAATTTTGCTGGATTTTTTTGTAGTCAAATACGTTTTTTTCATCCAACCAACCGTGCCATCAGAGGTTTTCACCTGCCATGAATTTCCCTTTTTATCCAATACTTCAAGCGGCGTATCCGTTCTTAAAACAGTAATGGTACTTCCTGATAATTGATCATTTTCGTACAAACCAACAATGAGTTTATCTGTGATACGAACCGTTTCACCCGCAAGTGCTAACCCGGATATACACCACAAAACCAATAACGCTGCTAACCGCATGAAAAAACCTTTACCTTGAATTGACTATTACCTAAATTTAGCATGAATTGCTTAAAGCTTCATGCTGCCATACCGCTGTGTCGCAACAATGCATCAATACTTGGTGCACGTCCACGAAAATTCTTAAAGCACGTCATCGCATCTTTTGAGCCACCTTGCTGCAAAATCGAGGTTAAAAATAATTGGCCTGTGCTGACATTAAAAATCCCCTCTTCCTCAAATTTAGCAAACGCATCACTGGACAACACTTCAGCCCATTTATAACTGTAATATCCTGCGGCATAACCCCCTGCAAAAATATGACTAAAGCCATGAGCAAAACGGTTATTTTCTGGAGGGATAATGACAGCCACCCGCTTTCTAACTGCGTTCAATTCTGCGTAAATATCCAACCCTTCGTGGTATTTTAAATGAATATTAAAATCAAATATCGCAAATTCTAATTGTCTGACCATTTGCATGCCAGACTGGAAATTTTTCGCAGCTATCATCTTATTGAACATATCAAGAGGCAATGGTTCACCCGTCTCGTAGTGACCTGAAAATAAAGCCAATGCCTCCTCCTGCCAACACCAATTCTCAAGAAACTGGCTCGGCAGCTCAACTGCATCCCAAGAAACGCCATTGATCCCCGAAACACTGAGTTCATCAATTTGGGTCAACATGTGGTGTAAACCATGGCCAAACTCATGAAACAACGTAGTCATTTCATCATGTGTCAACAAGGCAGGCTTGCCCTCGACTGCAGGCGTAAAGTTGCAGGTAAGGTAGGCAACAGGTAACTGCAACCCTTCTGGGCTTAATTGTCTGACAACACACTCATCCATCCAGGCTCCGCCACGCTTGAAATCTCTGGCGTATAAATCCAAATAAAACTGAGCAATGACCGTATTTTTTTGTTTAATTTCAAAAAAATGCACTTCTTCATGCCATACATTTTGTGCTTTATTTTCGGTAATTTGAATATCAAATAACTTCTCAACAATACCAAACATACCCTTTAGTACAGCCTGTATTGGAAAGTATTCTTTCACCTCTTCTTGGCTCACATCAAACGTGGCTTTTTTATATTTTTCAGCAACGTACATCAAATCCCAGGGATTACAGGTCTCCATATTTAAGTCTGATTTAGCAAATGCGACCAATGTTTGCAGCTCATTTTCAGCAACAGATTTTGACTTATCCACTAAGTCATTCAAAAAGGACAATACCTCATCAGGAGATGATGCCATTTTGGTTGCGAGCGAATATTCGGCATAATTAGCAAATGACAATAATTGGCTGAGCTCATGTCGCAATGCCATAATGTCATTCATCAATGGGGTGTTATCCCACTCCCCTGCGTTAGGGCCTTGATCTGATGCTCTTGTTTGATAAGCCTCATACATCATTTTTCTTAAATCTTGATCATCTGCGTAACTCATCACGGCAAAATAAATCGGGAAATCAAGTTTTAACAGCCAACCTTCTTGTGATTTGGCTTTAGCCGCTTGTGACATCAATGCTTTGGCTGAATCCGTCAGCCCACTTAAGCGTGACTCATCTTCTATCGCATAAGACCAAGCAAGGGTTGCATCCATGACATTTTGTTGAAAGTCGCTGGTAAGTTTCGATAACTGCTGTTTGATTTCCTTATAACGCGTTTGTTTTTCTGGCGCGAGATCAATACCGGCTAACTTAAAATCGCGTAATGCATTAGTGATGGTTTTCTGCTGTGACTCCGATAATGAGGTAAACGAATCTGCTTGCTCAATTGCTTGATAAGCTTCAAATAACTGCTTATTTTGGCCTAGCTCTGTGTTATATTCACTCAGCTTAGGCAAGCATGATTGATAAGCTTCTTTTAACGAATCACTGTTCATCACTGAATTCAAATGACTCACCGGTGACCACACGCGGTTTAATTTATTCGCTGCTTGCTCTAAGGGTTGAATAAAATTGTCCCAGCTAGGTGCCTTTATATTTTGAGTCAGCAGCTGTATCACTTCTCTATTTTCTGTTAAAACCTGATCGATAGCTGGTATTACATGCTCAGGCTTGATCAGAGAAAATTCTGGTAGTGATTCGATGGCCAATAATGGATTCATACAGCGTTGCCTTTAAACAGTGGATTGAAATAAATATGACAATACGTGCCTTTGAGGATACTCACCCGAAAATCGCGGACTCTGCCTTCATAGATGGCGATGCACATGTCTCTGGTAATGTTAGTATAGGTGAACACGCTTCAATCTGGCCAATGGCTGTTCTCAGAGGCGATGTGCACGCCATTCGTGTCGGCGATTATACTAACATACAAGATGGCTCTATACTTCACGTCACCCACGCAAGCCCCTTCCAACCTGAAGGCTCCCCTTTGACCATTGGTAACCATGTAACCGTTGGCCACAAAGTCATTTTACATGGCTGCACTATAGCCGATTACTGTTTAATTGGCATGGGTTCTATTGTTCTTGATAATGCCATTGTGGAGCCCAACACCATTGTTGGTGCTGGTAGTTTAGTCCCGTCAGGTAAGGTCTTAACTGGCGGTCATTTATGGTTAGGAACACCTGCCAGAAAAATCCGGGAACTGACCGACAAAGAAATTGAATTTTTTCAGTACTCTTCAAATCATTACAAAAAACTAAAAGACCGAACACTCGCCTCTTTATAACGGTTAGCTGCGCTCAAACTTAAGAATGTAGCCTTTGAATGCTTCGTCGAGATAGTCTGTATGGTTGGGTTTTTGGTGAAAAGAGCTGAATCCGAACTCCATCATTCTTGAGCTTAACTTGTTTTTTCTGCCACGCCCTGGATCAACGATAATCACTTCGCAAACAGGCTTTGAATGTGCGGCAATGAAAGCAGCCAATAATTCAATATGCGCGTCCTCATACAATAGGTCGCTGCCAATAATCATGTCAAAAAGGCCAAGGTTGTCACTTTTAGCCGTCCAATCTACTTGCTCAAATGCAATTGCTCTATCGTCATTAAGCAATGTATTCCTTTGTAGAAAAGTCTTCACTTCAGGGTGGTAGTCCGTTGCAGTAATATCATCGCATTGCTTGTTCAACAGCAAGCTGGATAACGCCATGCCGCAGCCTACTTCCAATATTCGTTTTGAGCCCGTTTCATAGTCAAGAATGAAGTGAGCAAGCACTAAGCTCGAAGGCCAAATGACACCAAAAAGAGGCCAAGATGCTGAGCAGATACCCAGTTGCTCTGCAATGCCTGTCGGGTCATAAAATTCTTGCTTATTGCGTAAAGTACACAGGTGAATATCCAGTTTTCCAAACTCGACGGTTTGGTAGCATAAGCGTAGGTTTGTCATTAGGCTGCCTCAATATATGAGCGCTGAGCCAACTATCGAAGATAGATAAGTGACAAAACGAAGTGTTCACTTAGGGTATAGCATTTAGCTAAGAAGACAATGTATTTCAAAAATCAATGGACGGCGATTATGCCGCAAAACATCACAACTGTGTGCGGCAGTGAGCAATAACTTCATCCGTTTTAGGCCGCACACCGCGCCAGATCAAGAAAGCCTCAGCAGCCTGTTCAACGAGCATTCCTAGCCCATCAAAGGCACGAGTTGCGCCATGAGAGTTTGCCCACTCCACAAAAGCGGTTGGCTTATCCCCATACATCATGTCATAACACAGCGCATTTTTTACGAAGGTTGGGTCAATTTGAGGCACATCTCTGTTTAGACCCGCTGCTGTCGCATTAATCACCACATCAAACGAACCACAAATCGCATCCAAACCAACACCGTTAACATCACCATATTCAGAAAATAAAGTGGCCAACGCCTCTGCCTTTTGTGCTGTCCGGTTTGCAATGGTCATTGACTTAACCCCAGCTTGAAACAAAGGTAAAACCACTCCTCTTGTAGCACCACCAGCACCTAACAATAAAACACGCTGTTCGGCTAACGGTATGTGGCAATTCTCGATTAAGTCTTTAACCAAACCTAAACCATCAGTATTAAAGCCCAATAACTGACCATTTTTAAACATAATGGTATTCACAGCACCAGCAAGTTCTGCCAAGTCATTGCGCTGATCAACCACTGCCCATGCCTCTTGCTTAAAAGGAACGGTTATATTTAACCCACAACCGCCATCCGCTTGAAATTGCTTAACATACTGCTGAAAACCGTCTAAAGCGACTAGGTCGGCGGTATAAACCAAAGCTTGTGCGGTTTGCTTGGCAAATAAAGTGTGAATTTCAGGAGATTTGCTGTGACCAATAGGGTTCCCTAGGACAGCATAAGCATCAATCGTGGCCATAATATAAAACCAAGAGCGCGGTTATAAAAGTGCCGCTTTTAACATGAAGAAGAAAACAATCGAAAAGAGTGCGCCAACAGGTAAAGTAATGACCCAAGACATAAAGATATTTCGCATCAAGCCCATATTAACACCATGAGCGCAGGCAAAACCCACCCCTAAAATAGCACCAACTAAAGTATGAGTAGTCGATATTGGCATACCTAACCCTGATGCAACGACTACGGTCACAGCTGCTGCTAAAGTTGCAGCAAAACCTTTGCTTGGTGTTAACTCCGTAATCCCAGAGCCAACCGTTGCGATCACTTTTTTACCATAGGTCGCAAGACCCAGCACAATACCAACACCACCAAGGAGTAAAATCCAGATAGGTACCGCAGCACTGGCACCAATGGTGTGTGTGCTACTCACACTCACAATAGCAGCAACAGGGCCAATTGCATTGGCGACATCATTCGAGCCGTGGGCAAAAGCCATTGCACACGCTGTAAATATCATCAACACATTAAAAATTTTCTGAATGTTATGTATGGCTGGATTATCATTATTTTTCATGTGTAAGCGTGCAACTACTCGTACACTCAGTAAAGCAAAAATAACCCCACAAACACTCGCGTAAATAATTGACTCAGTGGTACTGATTTCAAGCCCTACGTGTTTTAAACCCTTGGTAATCGTTACCAAAGTTACAATAAAGCCGACGATGAACACATAAAATGGTGCTGCGCGCTTCGCATTTGTGACAGGGTCCTGTGTCTCAAAAATGAATTTTTTAAAACTCATCACAATGAGAAAGGCAATAGAGCCTGACATTAAAGGTGAAACAACCCAGCTGGCTGCAATTGTGCCAATCTTACCCCATTGAACAGCCTCAACCCCGACTGCAACCAATGCAAAACCAACAATGGCACCCACGATAGAATGCGTGGTAGACACAGGCCAACCTTTCATCGACGCAATCACCAGCCAACAACCTGCGGCTAACAAAGCCCCTAGCATGCCAACCATAAATAATTCTGGAGAAATATTAGATGCGTCTATAATGCCTTTTCGAATGGTAGAGGTGACTTGACCACCCGCTAAAAAAGCACCTGAAAATTCAAAAACTGCTGCAATAATAACGGCTTGCTTAATGGTAATGGCTTTAGACCCAACAGAGGTCGCCATTGCATTCGCAACGTCATTTGCACCAACACCCCAAGCCATAAAAGCACCAAAAATGATGGCTAGAATAATAAAGATTGAGAAATCCATAGTCGTTCCTTAAATTCGACGCGCGACAAGGATAACAGATTGAAAGCCTAGGTCACATAAATTCATGATTTTGTCATCAAACTGTCATTATGTTCTTAAACAAGCTATACAATTGATTTATCTAGAAAATATATAACAGCATGAAATAAAATGGCGTTTAACTCATAAAAATTCACCCTTTTACACATTATTTTTGTGATTGTTTCCTATAATTAAATGAGGAAAAACAATATGTTCACAAACAATGTTTAACGAAACCCTTGAAATTTCAGTTCTACTGCTTATGTTCCTTGTCGAGGCACTTGTTGCCGCGCTTGTCGCAGTGGCATTATTGTTTGTGCTAAACCGCGCAAAAAAAGTCTTAGTCGAAAAGCTCATGGCGCGTTTGAGTGAGTTAGACAATGACCCAGAAGCCATAGAACTTGAGGCGGATGAGTTCTCAGAGGCCGATACCGCCCTAGTCAATGCAGAAACTGAGCAGCACGAACAAAACTACCAACAATACTTAGAAGACGCCCTACTCTACACCAAAGATTATCACCAGCTGTGCTTCAACACCGACAAAATCACGCTGGATAAAGACGAAAGTGTGGATCAACAAATTATCGCACTAAGGCATAATTTTTTATTCGCTGAAAAAACACTTACACAATACGACCAAACCACCCCTGAATTTTGGCAACAGCTGAAAAATCGCTTAAGAAGAATCATCAAAGCATACGAGCCTGATGAAGAAGATGATGACGAAGATACGGTTGCACCTGTTGACAACAGTGAAGAGTTAGCTCGACTGGAAGCCGAAAATGAGAATTTAAAAAAACGGGTTTCAAACCTTGAGATGTTCAAGAAAATGTTTTTTGATTTACAAATTAAGGTCAAAGAATTAACCGAACAAGGTCAAGAAATTCACAATCAAGCAACATCTATTGCTGAAGCCAATGACGATGGCGACATGTTAGGCCTGCTTAACCAATATCAAAATTCCTACCAAGAAATGAGTGCCGCTGCGAGCAATACACCACCGGTGATTCAAGTCACTCAAGCAGCTGGGGAGGGTGTTACCCAGGTCATGCATGTTAAGGACACCAAAGAACTTAACCAGCTCAAAGAAACCAATTCAGACCAGCACAACATCATCACTCGATTACGTGGTGAATTACAGGGTATGCAAAACGCATCTAGTGATGAAATTAACAACAAGACAGCTGAAATTGAACAACAAATCGCCAAAATGGAAAAATCACTGGCTGAATCGGATATGTGTGTACAAATGCTAGAAAATGATTATAGCGATGCAATGCAGCAGGTCTATGAGCTAGAAGAAAAGTTAAACACCCAACAAGCTGAAACCAATCAATTGGTTGACACAATGACCATGGTTCAAAATGAAAGCAGTACACAAACTGAAACAATCCTTGCACTTCAGGCTGAAAACGCATCCCTCACCAGTGCGGCAGAAGCTGGTAATAATGCACAACAGATGATTCAAAATTTTGCCAAAGAGAGCCAAGAGTTAATGGGTTGTATGGCCACGCTAGAAGATGAAAATGATCTAATGACAAAACAGGTAAAACGCCTGAAAATCAAACTGAAAAAACAGCGTAATAGCAAAGCAAGCAGCGCGGCACCCTCTACAGATGATGCTAACCTGAAAGCAAAAATATCAGAAAAAGACAAAGAAATTATGCGCTTACAGACAGAGTACTCTGAGTTAGAAGCACAATATCTTGATGCATTCACAAAACTCAACAGCTGATAGCAATTCCGGTTATTTTGTTACATACTTCTAATTGCACCCTACTGAGTAAAAAGATAATAATAGGACACACTCATGGCCAAATTTGATTCCATTAATAACTACTATGAAAACTTAGTCTTTGATCGTATTGATCAAATTTTAGCAAACTCCGAATATGACAATGAAGATTTCTATAATGATGCTGCATGTATTGCACTGAATCAGTTACCACCTCACTATGTCCGCCATATCGTAGACGCAGGGTTTTATCTTACCCAAGAAGAATTAGAGACAATGACTCGCAAGATTGATGCTGCGGTAGAAGTAGGCATAGAAAAAGTGAGAGAGTTCCGTGCAGGCCCTCATAGAACCGAGCAAGATGAAGCCCGCATACAAGAAGAAATTGAAGCCAATAAGCCAAAAATTATTAGTGCTGAAAATGACCCTGTTGCGCCAAGTGCCTCTGACGATTCTTAAGCTATCTTACGCGGTCTATACGGACCAGTTTATGGTCATCACCATAAACGATTCTAAATTCACCATATAGACCTTCTGTTGTCACAAATTGCTTAATAATATTGGCGGGGAATTGAATCACTTGCCCACCAACCGTACGGGCTGAGATTTTAGTCACTTGGCCTTGGTAGTACCGTAGGCATTCTTTACGAGGTATGGATAAATGTATTCTGCATTCTTTCATACCCTAAACTTAGTTTATCTTGGCTTCTGATCATAGGCTTTGTCCCACGATGACATGAACTGCTTTAATGCCTTTTCTCGTTCTTTTTCTCGTATCAATGCAAATTTCTTATCCACAACTTGGCGCTTTTCACTTTCTTTTGCCGCACGAAGAAGTTTTTTAGCTGCTTTTAATAGTAATTTCGCATCTGTTTTCTGCTCTCTAACTGACCTTAAGGTATCTCTAATTTTATATAGTTTTGTTTTCGACGTTGAGTTTGCCACCGTATAATCAAGTTGTTTAGCAAATTTTTGAAACAAACTTTGTTCTTTTTCACAAATTTTTTGTAGTACACCGCTCGCTTTTTTAAGTTCCTTTTGCGCCTGTGAGGCTGATATTGGTTCCTTATCCATACAAATAACCTTATCTCCATATAAATATTTTCTATACCATAAAGCAAAATACTAACATAATGAATCGGTGTTAAAAAGATGTATATTAGAGAAAATCAGAATGGAGTTGAGCGTGTGGATGAACACCACACGCAATGTTGCTCGCTTTATGCGTCGTATAAATCATCCATAGTGAGCTTATAACCATAGGTTTCAGCCATGTGAATGATTTTTTTAGCCACTTGTCTTTTCGGAAAACGAGTGCCCTTTTCATAGTTTGAAACAGCTGGCTGTTTTATATCCAACTGCTTTGCGAATTCTTCCTGGGTCCAACCACAGTCCAATCGAAACTTCCGTATCGGCGTCATTCGTACTGACATAGTTAACGTATCCTTGGTTACTATTATGCAGATTAAGTGTAGCGATCAACCCATATCCATTTAGGCAGATTTTCCATGCTACAAAACTGGAGTATCAAGAAATCTTGATATTGGCAATATTCTATTTTGTAATACTTTTAGTTTTTTGTCGATAGCCATTGTTATTTTTTATCATAAATGGGTATCTGACCTCATAGGTAATATTTATACCACAAAAAATACCCGAAGGGTCAATCCTTTATTTAATTTACCGCAATATCTCACTAAGCCATGAAATATAAGCATATTAATCTCTTCAAATATAAAATACGGCAATTGCAATAAAAAATTTTAATGACTGAAGCGTCAAAGAGGTTAAAAAAGAGGACTTTATAGTGAACAAAAAAAGTGGGAAATAACGGCAATAACTGCCAGCTGTTCCAGAACCCGGAACAGCACTCTAGGCTAAAGCTTAATTATCGATAAAGCATGGAATGTATTAATTGATCTTCTAAATCCACTCTTGCTGCAAGAGTTTCACCTAAATTAGATAAATCTTGAGATAAACTATCCCAGCTAACATCTTCTTTTGTATCATATTTATCATTGAACTCAATCGCAATACCGCTCGCTTTTGCAATACGCGGGTATATTTTATCAGCAAGCTCTGAGACTTGTTGACGACGCTCTCGCCCTTCTGAAATTCTTGGGTACACTTCAAAGTGGCCAAGGGCTAAATAATCAACCATGACTTCACAAAAATCTTTCAGTGAGTCTTTAGTTGGTTTTTCTGGAGAATACGGATCTAATCCCGCTACACTACAAAAATTCACAAGCATTTCCTGTCGCTCTTGTATCAACTTCCTTATTAGATCTTGTGTGATTCCCCGCCGCTCAGATGCTTCCTCCTGAGCTAAATTATTGTTACTGGTATTCATATTCCATCCTTATTATTGGCGGTAATGGATCTAACATTTACCACTCTATATAAACAAAAAATACCTTTCAGATGCAAGCACTTATTTGCACTATTTCATATAACACCTTCAAATATTATGGCTTCAAATAATACTGAAGAATTGATCTTTTTGGGTATTCACCGATGTACAATTAGGGGTGTTTCCTAGTCTCGTTTCTATATGGTTAATAACATTAGGTAATAATACAATAGACGCCATGATGGAATGCTGAACCGATTTTTTCTGATGATGAACTGAATTTGTTCATTCTAATGGTCTAATATCTAAAGAAAGGCAATGATTGACCGATAACACCTTTATATAAAGAACGCCTTTAACCAAAGCGCTCATAAAAAAAGCAACACTAGGGGTTACCTATGACTAAATACACACTGATCATAGTCACAGCACTGTTCACCACGCCATCATGGGCATTTGACCTGCCTATGCAAAATAACCCAGCTTCTCAAATGATGAAAACGATGCTGGATATGTTCAACACCATGGTGGGCCAGGGTCAGAACCAAAACAATGGTCAAAATAATATGCAATTTGGCTCCAGCCTATCAAGCGGCATGGGACAAATGACTAACCCTTATCAATACATGAACCCCATGTCTTCAGTGCCAGGGCTTTCACCTGTCCCTGGCATGGGTATGATGCCAGGAATGGGCACTATTCCTGGTATGTCGACTATCCCTGGTATGTCGACCATTCCGAGCATGACTAACTACAACCCGATGTCGAGCATGCTGCCTGGCGCATCGAACCCACTCACCAGTTTTACGAACCCTCAATCATTTATCCCTGGAACCAACGTATTGCAGCAGCCCAATACGTTGATAAACCAGTTTCCAACACAAATGATGCAACAACCCACTCATATTTATGGTGCTCAACCCTATAACCCCTCTACTCAAACCTATATACAGCCTCAACAACAACTGTATGGCAACTCAAGCCAACCTTATTATGATCAAAATGGTTTTAGAGCACAGCGGAAAGAAAATTATTCGCAATTCATCACCAATCAAAATCCCGCTAACCAGACAATGCAAAACGCGCTGTTAAACCCCAAGTATTCACAATCAAGTTACAGTGCGCCAAACACACCAGATTTAGAGGGTGCTTGGAAAAGCAACAGTGGCGAATCCATTGTCATCAAAGGTAACACCTATCAAATTCAAAAAAATAACCAACTAGTGAGCGCTGGCACAATGGTTGTTCAAGGTAATATCATCACCAGCTACAGCCCAACAACAGGTGAGACAAAACGCTATCAGTATGTCAAAAATGGCGATTTATTTATGATTAGGGACGCCGCTGGCAATACATTAATGTTTCAGCGCATTCAATATCTAAACCCATTAAATACTGTGCCATCAATGAATTCGGTGTTCCCTTCAAATCACTAAGCACTTAACAAGATTGAAACACTGTGTTAAAAAAGTTCTTTTTTAGCCATTGAGGCCAAGCCCACTATGTTTCACGTTGCCTTATTTACGCCTCAAATTCCTCAAAACACTGGTAATATTATTCGCTTGGTGGCCAACAATGGCTGTGACTTACACTTGATCGAGCCTCTTGGCTTCGATTTAGATGAAAAGAAGTGCCGACGTGCAGGTTTAGACTACCAAGACATGGCGCGCGTCACGGTGCATTCAGGCTATGATATTTTTATTGAAGCGATGCAAGGACGCAGGATTTTAGCCTGCACCACAAAAGGGTCACGCCATCACGACCAGATCAACTATCAAGCAACCGATGTTTTGTTGTTCGGCTCTGAAACGGCAGGCTTGCCAACCGAGGTTATGGACAGTATCGCACTTGAAAACCGATTAAAAATCCCTATGCAACCTGACAGTCGTAGCCTTAACCTCTCCAATGCAGTTGCCATTATAAGTTATGAAGCGTGGCGCCAAACTGGCTTTACTGGCTGTGCTTAAGGGCTCTTACTTGTGCCAAACAAGCCATCTTGTTAGCATGCTTTTCACTCTCATCTCAAGGTAACTGACCATGACGCCGACTGACCCTCTTGCGCTAGATTTTTGTGGTATGCACTTTCAAACGCCCGCTGTATTACTCTCTGGCTGTGTTGGTTTTGGTCACGAATATACCCGTGTTGAAGGTTTTAGTAATAAAGATATTGGGGCAGTTTGCTTAAAAGGCACAACAGGGAGTGCGCGGCTGGGTAACCCTGCTCACCGGGTAACCGAAACACCCAGTGGCATGATCAATGCCATTGGTTTACAAAACCCTGGTGTTGATGACGTCGTCAACCGCATTCTGCCGACTTTAGATTTCTCCGAAACGCGTTATATTGCCAATGTCTCAGGTTCTACTGTTGAGGAATATATTGAGGTTACCCGAAAGTTTGATCAGTCGGATATTGATGCCATTGAAATCAATATTTCCTGCCCTAACGTAAAAGAGGGAGGGGTCGCATTTGGTAATGACCCTGAAATGTCAGCAAGAGTGGTTGAAGCTTGTCGGGCGGTTACCAAAAAACCCATTATCACCAAGCTATCTCCTAACCAAACCAATATTGCAGAAAATGCCAAACGGTGTATTGAGGCGGGCACAGACGGTTTTGCTGTCATTAATACGTTAATGGGAATGGCGGTAGATATTCACCAACGTAAGCCAATCATTGGTAATAACCAAGGTGGACTATCTGGGCCTGCGATAAAACCCATTGCCATATTAAAAACGCATCAAGTTTACCAAGTGTGCAAAGACCACAACATCCCGATCATAGGGCAAGGTGGCATCCTGACTGGTGAAGATGCCTTAGAGTTTATTATTGCGGGTGCTACAGCGATTGGCGTAGGGACAGCACTATTTTACGACCCCCTCGTTGTTCCCAAAATTAATGAGACAATTCGTGGTTATCTAAAGCAACACAACACATCGCTTGCAGATTTGACGGGGAGTTTGGTATTGAACTCGTAAGCTTTGTCACCTTTAAGTAATCATTCGAGGTGTAAGGTATGGCGTCGGTGTTAAACGCCAGCGCCATTAAAGCGAAAAAATAAACGGGCACTTTTTGCTTGAAGGGATTCATATTGGATACTTTTTATTATTTTTATTAGTATTTTCTCCTAAAAAAATAGCAATAAACCTCCGTTTTGTAAAGGGTTTATCGCTTTTCGTCATAACCGTTTTGCGTTAAGCCTCTATCGCTAGTTCTTTAATTTTTCGGGTTAATGTATTCCGCCCCCAGCCTAGAACCTTGGCCGCTTCTTGTTTTTTACCCCCTGTAAAACCCAGTGCACTCAAAATCATCAAACGCTCAAATTGTGGCGTAATATCATCTAGAATCGCCATTTCACCTGAACGCATTTTCTCATCTACCACACACTTTAAATTGGACGCCCAATCTCCGCTGATATTCTCAGATTCACCTTCTGCTTTAACAAATAGCTCTGATGGTAAATCATCAACATGCACTGCTTGCCCAGATGCCATGACCATAATCCAGCGACACGTGTTTTCGAGCTGCCTTACATTCCCAGGCCATTCCAGTTGCGAAAGAAATTCCTCTGCTTCTGCAACCAACACCTTAGGCTCCACTTCTAATTCTTTTGCAGAAACCGCTAAAAAATGTTTTAACAATATAGGAATATCTTGACGCCTCTCTCTTAAGGCTGGGATATGGATCCGAATCACATTTAATCGGTGATATAAATCTTCCCTAAAGTCCCCTTTCTTAACCAGTGCATCCAGATTTTGATGTGTCGCCGCAATGATTCGAACGTTCGTTTTTATCGGGGTATGCCCACCCACGCGATAAAACTCTCCATTCGATAAAACTCTGAGTAAACGTGTTTGCAAGTCCGCAGGCATATCTCCAATTTCATCTAAAAAGAGTGTGCCACCATTGGCTTGCTCAAATCGCCCTGCTCTTTTTTGTTGTGCTCCTGTAAACGCACCGCGTTCATGACCGAATAACTCCGACTCTAATAAATCTTTAGCTATGGCAGCCATGTTCAAGGCAATAAATGGCTCATCTCGCCTCAGGCTATGTCGATGCAGTGCATGTGCAACCAACTCTTTTCCCGTACCAGACTCACCATTAATGATGACCGAAATGTGTGAGCGAGAAAGCCGCCCTATTGCGCGAAAAACCTCTTGCATCGCAGGTGCTTCACCAATAATTTCTTGTACAGATGACGTCTCCGTCTCAGACACTTCTTTAGAACTTGATTGTAAACAGGCGCGAGTCACTAACTCTATTGCATCATCGACATCAAATGGTTTTGGTAGGTACTCAAAAGCCCCACTATGATATGCCGAAATAGCACTGTCTAAATCTGAGTGTGCGGTAATCACAATAACCGGAATGTGTGGATAAGACTGCTGCACCTCTTTCAGCAAATCAATCCCATCCATACCTGGCATGCGAATATCTGTGACAATGACTTTCGGTGTTTCTCTCGTCAGCCGATCTAGAATGCCCTCTGCTGAAGCAAAGGTTTTAACCTGAAACTCGGCTTTCTCAAGTGCCTTTTCAAGCACCCAACGTATTGATCGATCATCATCAATGACCCATATTTGCTCATCCATGATTATTTCCTATTGGTAGTAATACACTAAAAACAGTTTCCCCTGGACGACTGCTGCACTCTATCAAACCGTGATATTGGTTCACTAAAGATTGTGCAATAGATAGCCCTAGCCCTGTGCCATCTGCTTTGCCTGTCACCATGGGATAAAATATTTTTTCTAACATATCCGCCTTAATACCTGGGCCATCATCAATCACATCCACTTTTAGAACTAATTTATAGCGAGTGCCACCAATAGTAAATTGACGCTTAATACGTGTTTTTAATATGATTTTTCCTGCAGACCCTAATGCTTGAACCGCATTATGGACAATGTTTAAAAAAACTTGGATCAATTGATCAATATCAGCCATTAAAGACGGGATGCTCGGATCATAATCCTCAAAGATCTTGATCCCTTCTGCAGCTTCTGCAACGACAATGTTTCTAACTCGATCTAGCACTTGATGAATGTTCACCTCATGAGATTGAGGAATTTGGTTTGGCCCCAACATTTGGTTCACTAATTTAGAGAGCCGATCGGCCTCTTGAATGATCACTTCTGTGTATTCTTTTAACTCTGGCGAAGGCAATTCACTTTCCAGTAGTTGAGCAGAACCTCGAATACCACCCAATGGGTTTTTGATTTCATGCGCTAAACCCCGCACAATTTCCTGGGTCGCTTTATTCTGTTCAATGATGTGCTCTTCTTTACTGATACGCAATTGCCGATCGACTTTTTGTAGCTCAACCAGAACTTGGTTTGATTCACTCACGGGTGTGATGGTGCAAGTCACTGTATGCTTTCGATAGAGGGTTTCTAATATCAACTCTCTTTCAGTAAACGGTTGGTCATTTGAAAGGGCTCTTTCAAAGACAATTGAAACATCGTCATTAGGGCACGTGAGTAAGTCAACAGCATTCGCCCCAGTGAGTTTTTTTACACTGGTACTGAATAAGTCTTCAGCCGAAGAATTGGCATAGAGGAGATTTAATTTCGCATCAAACAATAAAATAATACTACTAATATTGTCTAAAATTTTTTCTTGTAAATGCTGTAGTTTGCTCATGTAAATAATATTAGCAAAAACTACGCCAATACTGGTAGTTCAACCAGTATTGGTCAAATAGTGAACGAGATTATTTAGAACGCGCTCTTATTTCCAAAGCCTTTTGCACCACCAAAACTAGAGTTGATTCTGTTGTTGGCATTAGATCCGGCATTACCTGGGTTATTGGTACCTTGAACAAGGTTGCCATTTTGATCTCTTGCAACCTGAGAGCCTAAACTACTTTGATCTGTTAAGTTTGTATTCCCGCCTGCTGATGATGTTTGACCTGTTCTATCAAAATTCCCATTACCATCAAGATCCTTGGTTTCTTGGTTTTTCACTTGAGTCGATTTTTGAACATGTATGTTAATTGGCTTAGAACTTGAGACCACTTTGCCTCGTTTATCTAAAATTTTAGCCACAACGGTATGTGGGCCAACTCCGACACCACCTACTTTAATACTTCTATTTCGACCTGGTAAAGAAATATCAGCCCCTGACACTTCGACCTGAATTTTATGGGTTCGACGCAGCTTAGGCCGAGTTAAAACATTGACGACCAACTCCCCACTATTTAAGAAAAAGGTTTGTCCATCAACAGGTTTTGTCACACCAACATGGCGATACTTACCCAGTTCAGCATCAAATTTTTGAGTACTTGCATCATCCGTATTCGTGTCACCTGTTGTCGGCACATGAATGGATTCTTTGTTAGTACAATTTGGCCCAGGAATATTCGAATAAGTGGTTTTGCCAGTCTCATCAGTACATTTATAAACAGCAGCTGTCGCCATTTGGCTCATAAAGCAGCACGCAACTAAGAATCCGATTCTTTTCATGGTATGGCTCTCTTTGGGAAATATATCATTAAACAATTATCTACTATCAGTATGACACACTATTTTGCAACGCATTTTCATTTTATCTCAAAAATAAGTGCGTTTGTCTGAAATAGCACACATAAAAAAACCTAAGTGCTAAGCAACTTAGGTTTTTATGAAATAGCGCACATTAATTATGTAACGTGATAACTATTTAAATTGCCTTTTTACAGACTGTAGTACATATCAAACTCAACAGGGTGAGTGGTCATTCGCAAACGAGTCACTTCTTCATTTTTAAGCTCAATATATCCATCAATCATATCTTTAGTGAATACATCCCCTTCGGTTAAGTAGTCACAATCTGCTGCAAGTGCTTCTAATGCTTGATCTAGCGAATGACACACTGTTGGAATGGCTTTCGCTTCTTCAGCAGGTAAATCATAAAGGTCTTTGTCCATCGCTTCACCTGGGTCAATTTTATTCTTGATCCCATCAAGGCCTGCCATTAATAACGCTGAGAACGTTAAGTAAGGGTTACCCGCTGCATCAGGAAATCTCACTTCTACGCGCGTTCCTTTAGGGTTTGTCACGTGTGGGATTCGAACGGAAGCTGAGCGATTACGCGCTGAATAGGCCAACATCACGGGTGCCTCAAAGCCTGGTACCAAACGCTTGTAACTGTTGGTTGAAGCATTAGTGAAGGCATTTAAAGAACGCGCATGCTTAAAGATTCCGCCAATGTACCATAACGCTTCTTGAGAAAGGCCTGCGTATTTATCACCTGCAAAGATGTTGTTACCCTCTTTTGCTAATGATTGATGCACGTGCATACCACTACCATTATCACCAACGATTGGTTTAGGCATGAAGGTCGCTGTTTTGCCATAAATGTGTGCAATATTTTGAATAACATATTTCATGATTTGGTTTTGATCACCACGTTTAGTTAACGTATTGAACAAGGTACCAATTTCACACTGCCCTGCTGTGGCAACTTCATGATGGTGAACTTCAACTTCAACCCCCATTTCTTCCAGTGCCAAACACATTGCTGTTCTTAAATCATGTAATGAATCTACGGGTGGTACTGGGAAGTAGCCGCCTTTCACTCTAGGTCTATGACCTAAGTTACCGTCAGCATAAACTTTTTCGGTATTCCAATCGGCTTCTTCTGAATCTACTTTACAGAATGAACCGCGCATATCGGAGCCCCAACGCACATCGTCGAGAATAAAAAATTCAGGCTCTGGCCCAAAAAAAGCGGTATCTGCAATTCCGGTTGTTTGTACATACGCTTCAGCACGCTTAGCAATTGAACGTGGGTCTCTCTCATAACCTTGCATTGTTTTAGGTTCAAGAATGTCACAACGAAGATTCATTGTGGTTTCTTCAGAGAACGGGTCAATAACGGCTGTCGTTTGATCTGGCATTAAAATCATGTCTGATTCGTCAATCCCCTTCCAGCCAGAAATACTTGATCCATCAAACATTTGGCCTGACGATAAAAATTCATCATTGATGGTGCGTGCGGGAATAGTGACGTGTTGTTCTTTACCACGAGTATCGGTAAAGCGTAAATCAACAAACTTTACTTCTTTGTCTTTAATCGTTTGAATCACTTCTGACATAAGAACTCCAATGGTATTAGTTTAATAGCATAAACGAATGTTTATAAAACGTTTTTTTAGTGTTCCAGAATATATTCATTTATGAAAAAGTTTTCAACTGCTATAAAATATCAGAGGATAATTTATAGCAGTATTTGCACTGTATTGGTGCATTATACGCACCATTTTAGATCATTTGTCCTCGCAAACTTCTACTGTGACAAAATACTCTCTTTCAACTGTTTCAGATTCAATTAACTTATGACCATGAATTCGAGCCCAAGCAGGGATATCATTCAATGCACCAGGGTCAGAACTGCATATCCGAATAAGTGTACCAACGGGGTGTTTCGCCACTTCGTCTTGCATTTTAATCACAGGCATTGGGCAAAATAACTTTCTCGCATCAAGTTCTATCATACATGCCAAATCTCAGGTATTTCATCGCCCTTAAATGGTGCAACGTTAATTTCAAAAACTTCACCATCCTTACGTCGGTATTCTACTGTCACCGATTTTTCATGCTTACCTTGGCTGTAGCGAGCGACTATTTTTGCTGCTACCTCACAATCTTCATCACTGGTGATACCATCCACTAAAGTCATTGGCCCACCAAAGTTTAAAATTTGTAAACTATCAAACTGCTTCCGGTAGCCTTGTAGAAAATGGTTTTCACCCTCTTCTCTCGACACAATCATTTTAAAACGTTCATTAGGTCGGATATGACGCCCCACTTTTAACAACATGATGTCATCAAGTTCGTATTTCTTCTCTCCGCGGTGCTCCCAAAGATCACCAAGCTTTTTCGAATAACTTTTATCCGTTAAAAAACAGCAGCCACCGGCGGGTGTTGCATAATCTTCAAAGTTCATTGCTTTGGCAAGCGCCATTTGTGGCTTACGGTTCCGGCCACTAAAATCATGCAATTTTTCCCGATCTACCCAACCTTCTCTTTCCACTTTGGTTTCAGGTAAATTTTTAGCGCACAAAGGTCTGAGTAATAAATCCTCGGCACCTGACTCATTGGCAACCACTGGTAAAATTTCTTTACGTTGAGACATTGGTCTTTGACCGATGACTTCACCTGTAATAATAAAATCAAAGTCATGCTCTTGAATCCATTCATAGGCTTTCTTAACCATAAAGATTTTACAATCTAAACATGGGTTTAAGTTCTTCCCATAACCATGCTTAGGATTGATCACAATATCTTTGTATTCTTCAATAATATCAACAATATGCAGTTTTATACCCAGCTGCTCAGCTGACCATAGGGCGTTATTACGTTTCTGTTTATCTTTATCTTTTTTACGAATGGCATGAGTATGCCCTTCAACACAAAAACCGGTAAAAAAATTAATCCCTTCAACATGGATCCCTTGATCCAGCATCACTTTAGCAGCTAACAGAGAGTCTAAGCCTCCTGATATCAATGCGACTGCCTTTCTTTGTCTTTCCATTTTCTTTCATCCAAACACATTTTTAGCGAGTATACGGAATGTATGTGGATAAATCTCGTATAAGACTGGGGAAAAGTAAGGGTAAAGTGTGTGCGGTTAAAAGGCGATGAAACAGTCCACAGATTATCAAAGGGAGAAAAGGGGTTTTTTAGACGGGATTTGCACACACCTTTTTGTGGATAACATCATGATAAAAAATCACTTTATAAAGTTATCCACAGAAAAGTTGCGCCTAATAATAATAATAAAGAAGTATTAATAATTCTTTATTATTAATAACAGCTAGGATAAACCCGCTAAACAGGGTGAATTGATTTTTGTGCAACAAAACTACCGGTATCGGTCCAAAGGTTAAAAGCTTGTAAGGGCTTAAGAACTGGGGTACTTGTGTAACTTCGGATCGTTAAAAGAATATCCATAAGGAGTACAAAGGATTGACTGACGGCTTTATACAGAAGGCTTCCTGCATGTTTAAGACTATTGGATAAGTCTAGATAAGCCGTTCTACCTAAATTGACAAAATAGCTAATATTGACATTACGTTTATCTGCAATTTGAGGGTAAAGCCCTGATAATAAAAGACAATGATCAGCAACATCTCTAAGCTGTTCTTGTTGATGATGACCTATTTGGGTTTGAGCATTAAGGTACTCCATACCCATCATCAAATGACCTAACTGATTTTCTTTTAAAAAACGCATCAACAGAAAAACCAAATAACTTTCTAAATCACTATCGATTGTAATCTTCGAGTCGTTGGCCGCTTGTTGAATTAATGTTTGCCAGGATGCAGTTGCTGTCGGTTCTATGAGTAATTTAGGCATATAAACACCATTCATAAGGATATAATTTTTTGTTATATCATTATTCTAGACAGTGTTTAATTAGCTAGATATTCGGAAATTTACTGAGATTACTTAGGTTTAGAGATAGGCAAGGCGAATGCCTTACCTATTGAACAGTGGTTATTGAGCCGCTGTAGGTGCTGCTGGAGCTGGCATAGGCATTACTGGTGGTGCTACTTGTGGAGCATAACCGTAAGGTGCGCCATAACCATAAGGTGCATAACCATAAGGTGCGCCATAACCGCCGTTGTTCCATGGACGCCAGCCGTTGTTCCAACCATTGTTGTTGTTCCAAGGTGCCCAGTTGTTGTTACCATTCCAAGGCATCCCGTTACCATTCCAAGGCATATCACCGCCATTGTTATTCCAAGGCATCATGTTCCATGCCTGTGCATCGCTCACAGGTGCAATTGAACCTGCAGAAACCAACATAATAACTGCAAACATTTTTGAAAGATGTTTCATCTTTGCTTCCCTTCTATATAGATTATTAAACACAAAATAAGTATCTTAGACTTTGTTATTATAATCAATATCAACAAACATTGATATTGATGATTCAAACTTATCATTTTTAGACGCGTATTTCATTGATTTTGTCCATAAAAACGGCCTATTTCAGGCATAACCCTTTTTATATTGATGAAGTGCTGTGACTGCGTATAATTCAGTCGCTTAACAACATAATAATTGGTGGTGTCGTGGAAGACGTGAAAACCTTTCAAGGGTTGATATTTTTATTACAAAAATTTTGGGCAAAGCAAGGCTGTGCCATTGTTCAACCTTATGATATGGAAATGGGTGCAGGTACGTTTAACCCATCTACTTTTCTTCGAGCCATAGGGCCTGAGCCTTGGAAGGCGGCATACGTGCAACCATCAAGGCGTCCGACAGATGGCCGCTACGGTGAAAATCCAAATCGTTTACAACATTACTTTCAATTTCAAGTCATCATGAAACCCTCCCCGCTTGAAATACAATCTTTGTATTTAGAGTCATTGCAAATGCTTGGGATAGATCCAACGGTTCATGATATTCGCTTTGTTGAAGATAACTGGGAATCACCTACTTTGGGTGCTTGGGGTTTAGGCTGGGAAGTCTGGCTGAATGGCATGGAAGTGACTCAATTTACCTACTTTCAACAAGTGGGCGGTCTGGATTGTAAGCCTGTCAGTGGTGAAATCACGTATGGCTTAGAACGAATTGCAATGTATTTGCAAGGTGTTGACAGTGTGTATGACCTAGCCTGGAATGATGAAGGCTTAACCTATCGTGATGTCTTTCATCAAAATGAAGTTGAGCAATCGACTTATAATTTTGAGCATGCAGATGTGGATGTTTTGTTTGTCGATTTTGATCATTACGAAAGCCAGTGTCAGGGGTTAATAGAACAAAATTTACCGCTACCCGCTTATGAAAAAGTACTTAAAGCATCGCATGTGTTTAATTTATTAGATGCTAGAAATGCGATATCGGTAACTGAGCGACAACGATATATTCTAAGAGTAAGGACACTATCGAGAATGGTGGCTAAATCTTACTATGAAGCGCGTGAAAAACTGGGTTTCCCAATGGTTTCAGCAGAACAACAAGGAGACGCATCATGAGCGAAAAAGCGGATCTTATTTTTGAATTAGGGACTGAAGAATTACCACCAACTGCCCTTAAAAAACTCTCTAATGCATTAACATCCACTGTGGTTGAAGGATTAAAGGCTGCAAAATTAAGTTTTAATTCTATAAAATCATATGCAACGCCAAGAAGGCTGGCTTTTTTGATTGAGGGTTTAGATGTCACTCAAGAAGACCAAAAAATTGAGCGCAAAGGCCCTTCGGTGAAAGCGGCATACGATGCTGATGGGAATGCAACTAAAGCTGCTGAAGGTTTTGCTAGGTCCTGTGGTGTAACCGTTGCTGATTTACAAGTGGTTGATACACCAAAAGGTGAATGGCTGACATATACTCTGGAAGAAAAAGGGCAAAATGCAGTCGCGTTGTTGCCTGAAATTGTTAAAAAATCATTAAATCAACTGCCTATTCCAAAGCGAATGCGCTGGGGAAGCTCAAGTGTTGAATTTGTTCGACCTGTGCAATGGGTGTTGTTTCTACTAGATGATACAGTTGTAGAGTGTGAAATATTAGGTATTAAATCCTCAAATACGACGATGGGTCACCGCTTTCATAGTGAAGGTGTTATTACCATTGAGCAGCCAAAAACCTATGAAGAGAAATTACTTGAAGGCTCTGTTATTTGTGATTTTGAGGAACGAAAAAACCAAGTTGAAGCATTAGTCAAAGAAGCTGCAAACGGATTACAAGGTATTGCAGTGATTGATTCTGATTTGTTAGATGAAGTGACCGCTTTGGTTGAATACCCTGCTTTAATTGTCGGTGAGTTCGAACGGCGATTTCTAGATTTACCTAAAGAAGTGCTAGTGTCGAGCATGAAAAAACATCAGAAATATTTTCATGTAGAAACAGAATCTGGCACGTTACTCCCTAATTTTATTACCCTTGCAAATGTTAAAAGTAGTGATCCTGATATTATAAAAAAAGGGAATGAGCGTGTTATTCGGCCTCGATTAGAAGATGGTGTATTTTTCTGGGAAAAAGATAAGAAGACAAAATTGTCTGACAGAGTTGAAGGCCTAAAAAATATTTTATTTCAAAAGCAACTCGGCTCTTTACATGATCGTAGTGAAAGAATTGCTGTGCTTGCAGAAAATATTGCTACACTTATTGGTGCTGATACTAATTTAGTGAATAGAGCTGCATTGTTATGTAAAACGGATCTTTCTACAGAAATGGTTGGAGAGTTTCCTGATCTTCAGGGGGTCATGGGTCAATATTATGCACGTAATGATGGTGAACCAGAAGCCGTTGCTAGTAGTATGTTAGAGCAATATTTACCTAGATTCTCTGGTGATGCGTTGCCTGCAGGTGATATTGGTTTGTGTATTGCCTTAGCTGATCGATTGGATTTAATTGTTGGTATTTTTGGTATTGGTTTAAAACCAACAGGAGATAAAGATCCTTTTGGTTTACGTAGGGCTGCTTTAGGTGTGATTAGAATGGTGGTTGAAAAATCATTATCAATAGATATTAAAGCGATTATTAATGTCTCTTTAAATACACTAGGCGATAAGGTTACAGATAAAAATACTGCTACTAATATTAATCGATACTTAATGGAAAGAGCCAAAGGCTATTTTGTTGAGTTAGGGTTTTCAGTGGATGTTTTTGATGCGGTATTATCGACTAACTATAGTGATCTTAATGATTTTCAAGCAAGAGTTTCAGCCGTTGTAGAATTTAAAGCGATGGAATCTTCTTCTAGTTTGGCTGCAGCAAATAAACGTGTACGTAACATCTTGAAGAAAAGTAAAGAAGCTATACCTGATGCAGTGAATACCGATTTGTTGGCAGAACCTGCTGAAACCACTCTGCTAAATGAGTTAAATACTGTGACCGAAAAAGTCATGCCACTGTTACAGCAGCATGAATATACAGATGCACTTAAAACGATGGCAGAGCTGAGAGACTCTGTGGATCAATTTTTTGTAGATGTGATGGTGATGGCTAAAGAAGATGATATTCGTTTAAATAGGTTGGCGTTATTACAGCAAATGAATCAGCTGTTTTTAAACATTGCAGATATTTCTAAACTACAATCTTAACGAGGCACAAGATGAACGAAGATTCTTATAAAGGTATGTTAGCCAAAGTTCAAGCATTTCATGATAAACATGACTTTAAGAATACCGGTGGCGAAGATTTAACTTACCGTGTCGCGTTGATGGCGGAAGAGCTTGGCGAAATATCAGCCTGCGTAACGAAAGGTAAATCTTTAGAGGATCTTGCTGAAGAATGTGCCGATTTGTTCATTTTGGTGTTAGGGACAGCAATTTCTCAAGACTTTGATTTAAATAAAGCTTTTTGGGATAAAATGGCCAAGTTGGATAAACGTGAATCTCGTATGATTAATGGCAAAATTCGGGTCAGTGAATTTAGAGACTAAATAATGAGTTTAAATATCGACAATCGAATTGTGATTCTAGACCGTGATGGTGTGATCAATGTAGATTCGGATCAATACATCAAATCTCCTGAGGAATGGCGCCCTATTCCGGGTAGTATTGAGTCGATTGCGAAATTAAACCAAGCAGGTTTCCGAGTGTTTGTGATTACAAACCAATCAGGTGTTGCGCGTGAATATTTTAGTATTGAAACACTTCATCGTATTCACCAAAAAATGCATGATTACGTCGATAGAGCGGGTGGTAAAATTGAAGGTATTCTATTTTGTCCACACGGACCTGAAGATCATTGTGAGTGCCGTAAACCTAAATCTGGTTTGTTTGAAGAGTTAGAAAAAACGTTAAAATTATCGCTGAAAGGTGCGCCAGCTATTGGCGACTCATGGCGAGATTTGGAAGCAAGTAGTGGTGTTGAAGCGACACCTATTTTGGTGAAGACAGGTAAAGGTATGAAAACTTTGGTGGAAAACTCAGAAGCGCTTCAAACAATTTTGGTTGCTGACTGCCTAGCTGAGGCCGTTGATGAATTTATTTTATCTGACCCAGGTTTGAGGGAGGAATAAATGATACTGGTTCTTCGGTCAATTTTATTCAGTATTCTGTTTAATGTAGGGACATTTATAATGTCTTTATTGATCGTACTGTCTGCGCCCTTCCCTTTTAAAATTAGATTAGGTATTGGCGGTATTTGGTCAAACATTATGTTGTTTGGTTTGGATAAATTGTGCAGCTTAAGCCATGAAATTGAAGGTTTGGATAATATCCCTGATGACCCTTATATCGTCATGAGCAAACACCAATCTACTTGGGAGACAATTTCTTTTGTCAATTTGTTCTTCCCTTATGTTTGGATTCTAAAAAAAGAATTAATGTATCTGCCCATTTTTGGCTGGGCTTTGCTGATGTTAAAACCGATTGCGATAAATCGTAAAGCAGGCCGAAAAGCCGTTGAACAAATTATTGAGCAAGGTCAACAACGTTTGGATGACGGTTTGTCTGTTGTTGTGTTTCCTGAAGGTACTCGTGTAGACCCTCGTAAAAAAGTTAAATTTAGAATTGGTGGTGCCATTTTAGCGGAAAATACGAGAGCTAAGGTGATTCCTGTGGCGCATAACGCGGGTGAATTTTGGCAGCGGCGTAAATTTTTAATTTTCCCGGGTAAAATCCAAGTACATATTGGTGAACCAATTGATACCAATGGCAAAACGGCATCTGAAATTTTAGCGGAAGTCGAAGCGTGGATGACAGAGCATATGGCGATAATTAATGAGCGCTATGATCAAACCAATCCTCGTAAGTATGTTTTGTAGTTTATTATTTCGGGGGTAAAAACGATTACCCCTATCCTCTTAAAAAGCTTTCTAGCTTAAAAATTAAACGTCTAGGTTCGCAACAGACAACGCATTTTTCTCAATGAAGTCACGACGTGGTTCTACCACATCCCCCATGAGCGTGGTGAATATTTCATCAACACCAATCACATCTTCAATTTGTACTTGAAGTAACCGGCGTGATTCCATATGCATGGTGGTCTCCCAGAGTTGATCTGGATTCATTTCACCGAGTCCTTTATAACGCTGTATATCACGGCCTCTATTGGTTTCACTGATTAACCAATCCAGTGCTTGCTCAAAATCAGTGACGTTTTGTCTCTTATCGCCCTTCTGAATAAATGCCGTATCTGTGACTAATCCATCGAGTGTTTCACCAAGTTCAAAGATCGATTTGTATTCAACCGATTCAAAAAACTGTGGTTCAATACTGAGTGTGGTATCAACGCCGTGGTACCTTTTGGTGACGAGTATGTGATTCGTTTCCGTATCGGCTAACAAAGTATATTGGGCATCACTTTCTTTAACGGGTTTTAACAGCTCATTGAGTTTGTTGATCCAAGCATTAAACTCAGTTGGGTTGTTCAGTGTTTCGGGTGTGACTTGAGACATATCCATCATGCAGTTCAACAGTTGGCTATCAAAACGTTTTGATAGCCTCGCAATAAACCCTTTCACTTCTTGAAACTGTCTGGCTAAATTTTCAAGTGCGACACCGGATATAGGTGGCGTCTCTTCTGCGCTAAATAATTGTGCGTCATTGAGTGCTAACTGCAATATGTAACTATCTAGCTCAGCATCATCTTTGACGTAATGCTCTTGTTTGCCCTTCTTAACTTTGTACAAAGGTGGTTGAGCAATATAGATGTAACCGTTCTCAACCAGCTCAGGTAATTGACGATAGAAAAAGGTGAGTAATAAGGTACGGATATGCGATCCATCCACATCCGCATCAGTCATGATGATAATGCGGTGGTAACGTAATTTTTCTAGGTTAAATTCATCTGCACCGATACCACAACCGAGAGCGGTGATGAGCGTGCCAACCTCTTGTGAGGAGATCATCTTATCAAAGCGGGCTTTTTCTACGTTAAGGATTTTACCCTTTAGCGGTAAGATCGCCTGGGTTTTTCTATCGCGGCCTTGTTTGGCTGAGCCGCCAGCAGAATCACCCTCCACTAGGAACAGCTCTGAAAGTGCCGGGTCTTTTTCTTGGCAATCGGCCAGTTTCCCTGGCAAACCTGCAATGTCTAAAGCGCCCTTCCGTCTTGTCATTTCTCGGGCTTTTCTAGCGGCTTCTCTCGCTCTTGCAGCATCGACCATTTTACCAGAGATTGCTTTAGCATCGGCTGGGTTTTCGAGTAAGAAATCACTGAGGTGTTCATTGATAAGAGATTCGACCACCGTTTTAACTTCAGATGAAACCAGTTTGTCTTTAGTTTGAGATGAAAATTTAGGGTCTGGGACTTTAACAGATAATACAGCTGTTAACCCTTCTCTTGCATCATCCCCTGAGGTTTGTACTTTCTCTTTCTTGCTGACACCTGATTTTTCAATATACTGGTTAAGGGTGCGTGTTAATGCCCCTCTAAAACCGGCTAAGTGGGTGCCGCCATCTCGTTGTGGGATGTTATTAGTATAACAGTAGATGCTTTTATCTGAGTAGCTGTCACTCCACTGCATAGCAAGTTCTACTTCGATATCATCTTTGGTGTCGGTAAAGGTAAACACGTTTTGGTGTAGAGGTGTTTTATCTTTATTCAAATGTTCTACGAACGCTTTAATACCACCTTGGTAGTAGAACGTTTCTTCTTTATTGGTGGCTTGTTCATGAAGAATGATTTTGACACCACTGTTCAAGAAGGACAGCTCACGTAATCGTTTGGCGAGTATATGGTAGTGAAATTCTAGGCTAGTGAATGTTTTTGGGCTTGGTTTAAATAGAACTTCAGTGCCCGTTTTATCCGACTTGCCAATGACTTCGATAGGTTTTTGAGGGTCACCATGAATATATTCTTGCTGGTGTATTTCGCCTTCACGATGGATGGTTAGCACTAACCGTTCAGACAATGCGTTAACAACTGAGATACCAACACCGTGTAAACCACCAGAAACTTTATAAGAGTTGGCATCAAATTTACCGCCGGCATGGAGTACGGTCATAATAACTTCAGCGGCTGATCTACCCTCTTCTTCGTGCATGGTCACAGGGATGCCACGGCCATCATCGGTAACGGTGATGGATTGGTCACTGTGCATGATGACGTTAATTTCGGAGCAGTGCCCTGCCAGTGCTTCGTCGATGGAGTTATCGACTACCTCAAAGACCATGTGGTGCAAACCTGACCCATCGTCTGTGTCCCCTATGTACATGCCAGGTCGTTTACGAACGGCATCTAGGCCTTTTAATACTTTAATACTGTCGGAGTCATAATTATCGTTTGACATAATTTTCCTTGAGGGAGGTGCGCACGCTTTTTATATTGTGCAACATTGTATCATTTTGGGGCTTTTAAGGAAAATCATTAGGCATTTTTTATCTTGAAAACAAGGTGTTGTAGGTGTTTTTTTGAGTTTTTTAGGGGTGTTTCTCGGCACACTCTGTTTATGCTTCTATAAAGCAGTTTATATTGATTGTGTCGTGCTTAAAATAAGTGCTTTTTCCATCATAATTTGCTCAGACAAGGTAAAATTTATCCTCGTTAATCGATGTTATTGTTGGCGCCCTCCTCCTTTTTCCACTTGGTCTTTGTTTTTGTTCCACGTGGAACAATGTGATTTTTTCATGATGAGACAAGGGGTCGTTATCATGTTTACGGGTTCGCTAGCACCAGGTGTTCTTATCTTCCATGCTTCGGTTTATCAAGCCATGATCACACTGTTGAAAACCACTAACCGTTAACCCTCATATGAATAATTTCTTAAGGGACTATTGGTAAAGTGTTGTTTACAATATTCTGGCTTTAGGAGACATTTTTTATCGCAACTCTACTCGGCCTGACTTAATTAAAATGGGTCAAATTCAATATGATGGCATTCAGGGCTTTATATTTGGTTAAGCTACTTGAACATACCCTACACTTTTGCCAAGAAAATTTAGCACACTTCTAGTATTTTAACCGTTACTCCAGAGTTAGTTTTTAATCTACTTATTGATTCTTGTTGACTAGGTCGTGCATTGAAAATTTACTTAGAAACCACCTTAATTGGCGGTATAAATTATGTTTATGCAGACATTGTTTGCTGAGAAGTGAGCCATCAAAACAGCATGTTCCACGTGGAACATTGCATGCTGTTGCTAATTATTTTTCTGATGTGGTTATAATTGACTGTACTAGCGACACTGGCGTTATTTAATTATGAGCGTCATATTTATTGATGTGATCACGTTTTTTATCGTACAAAGTGCAGTGTTGTGGCTTTATTTCAAATGTTCCACGTGGAACATCTCATTTTAATGAGCAAAATAGGTGGTTCAGAGCCAGTTTTTGTTGGGTAATATAAAAATTTTTGTGATGCTAAAGCTTGAATCATAGAAGGTTAAATACGTTTTTTTGCCATTGATGTCCGTAGGCTGAAGCTGGCAACTTACTGAACTTAAGGTGGGTAAATAAAAAATGCAGTATGCCTTCTATACAAGTACTGAAACAAGGAAGCATTCGTCGTAAATTATCGGGAAGGCGTATAAATCGGGTTTAGTCGTAATAAGTCATTTCAAGAGAAGGGTGGTGCACAGGGTAGGGAGGGGCTGTGTAAGGCGTATTGCAGAGGGTAATTTTTATCTGTTTATGTCGAGTTTAAATCCCCAGATAGGGCATAGTTCCCAAATAAATATTAATATATCTGTTTATTTTAACGTGGCTGTAGTGTTATTTAGCATAATAAGGCTAGGATAACTCAATATATATGTATGAACAGCTTCAAAATTGTATTTAAGTTGGAATTGTATAGTGAGTTGAAGAGTATTTTATATAAGGCTAGGTCTCATATTGGGTTGAGGATAAATTATAAATAAAGCCCTATAGTATTGTATATTATTTTATCTGTAGAGCAGGGTAGTCTGAGGTAAAGTGGGTCTAAATAGCGTTTAAGTGACCATGTTCCACGTGGAACATTTTTGAATGAGAAGGAATTTTCACGCCAGAAGTAAAATTATCTGAGATTGCAGTAATAAACACCTGTGTGTCTAACCCCATGATGATTTCATAGAGTTTTTGTAAGTGATGCTGATCTAACTCAGACGTTAAGTCATCAACAAGGATAATCGCTTTCTGTTGCTTCATTTCATCTAAGTACTGTGCCTGAGAAAGCAATAGGGCAGTAATAATCAATTTCTGTTGTCCACGAGAGACAATTTGATGCACATTTTGTTTGTCGTGCACGATGCTAATGTCTGCTCTGTGTGGCCCGGCACGGGTGAATCCTGACTCAATGTCTCTCAGGGTGCTTGATGCTAATAAGTCCGCTAATTGGCTCTCTTGGTTCCACCCCCTGCGATAGACTAGGTTGATGTCTTCAAGCCCAAGCAGTGAGTGGCAAGATGCGGTGAAATAGGCGTTAACCTTGCTGACATAATGTTGCCGTAACAAATCTATTTTTTCAGAGAGTTCCACAAATTGAATGTCCCAGGGTTTGATCGCACTAACATCTCTGTTTCTAAGCAGGGCATTGCGTTGTTTTAGGACTTGTGAATACTGGTTCCATAACGGTAAAAAAGCATGTTCCACGTGGAACAAACCCCAATTCATAAAGTGCCTTCTTTGTTGTGGGCCTTGCTCTAATAAGTGATGACTCTCTGGGTGGATTAATAATAGGGGGCAGTATTGGGCAAGCTTTGATGACGAGTTTATGGTTTGGCCATTGAGTTTTACGGTAGAAGTGGTCTTAGATTTTTGAATGCCTATGGTGGTCGCAGGCGACCCGCTGAGTTGAGAGTACAGTGTAAAACTGTCTTCACCAGTACTGATGATTTTGCTATTTTTAGAGGTTTTAAATGATTTGCCGCGGCCTAAGTAATAAATGGCTTCCATTAATGTGGTTTTGCCACTGCCATTATTACCAGTAATGAGATTTAGGCGACTAGAGGGTTCAATACTAGCCGCCTTAATAGATCTGAAGTTTGTTAAATTAAGTTGTTCAATGGTCATTAAAATTTCATGGGCATAACAACATATAAATGTTCAGAAGTCCCTGTGTCGGTAATGACTGTGCTGCTGTTTGCTTTACTAGAATAGAGCGTGACCGTTTCAGTTTCAGATGTTGACAGAAAGTCTGAAACGTAGGATGCATTGAAAGTTAGCGTAAATGCATCGCCTGAAAATTCTATATCCATTGCTTCTTCAGCTTCTTCATTTTCATTATTGTAGGATTTAATGGTGAGGAGGTTATTCTCAAAATGTAGGCTCACACCTTTAATTTTCTCTTGAGATAAAACGGAAACACGGGTCAACATTTGTTGCAGGGAAGTCCGGTCGATAATAACTTTGTATTCACAGGCTGCCATATCGGGTATGGCTTTTTCATAATTGGCGTATTTATGATCAACTAATTTGGTGGTGAATACGACATCGGGTAGGGTAAAGGTAAGGTGGTTACGGCCAAAGCGGACACTCACTAAGTCTTCATTGTCATTAAAAATACGGGACAGCTCGAGCACAGCTTTACGAGGTAAAATGTATTGGCTGAGTTCTGGTGCGCTGAAATCAATGCTGGCATCTGCGAGTGAAAGTCGATGAGCATCGGTTGCAACTGCGCGTAATTTTTTGTCGGATATTTCTAATAACAAACCGTTAAGGTAGTAACGGACGTCTTGTAGTGCCATTGAAAACTGTGTGCGACTAAATAGCTTTTGTAGTTGGTACTGTGCGATGGTCAGCTCAAACTGATAGTCTACATTTTCAAGGTTTGGAAATTCATCTGCGGGTAAGGTTTGCAGCTTGTACCGGCCACGCCCAGCTTTTAGCATCGCTGTGTTTTCATTCACGCAATCTATTTCTATCGTGACATCATCAGAGAGGTTACGACAAATATCGAGCAATTTTTTTGCAGGTAAAGTGGTGGTGCCAGGTGTTTGAACGTCAACCACACAGTTTGCTTTCATTTCAATATCAAGGTCAGTCGAGGTGATGGTTAACGACCCTTCGGCTGCGTGAAGCATGAGGTTTGATAATACAGGCATCGTTTGTTTCTTTTCAACGACACCGCTGACAGACATGATGGCTGGGAGTAGGGCTTCTTTGCTGGCAAAAAATTTCATGATAAACCTAAATATTTAGCTGGTTAAAACACGGATTAAATTGGCTACATCTTCTTTAATACGAGCATCCGTTTCTTGTAATTCTTTTATTTTACGGCAAGCGTGTAAGACAGTGGTGTGGTCACGTCCGCCAAAAGCGTCGCCAATTTCTGGCAAGCTATGGTTAGTTAACTCTTTAGAGAGTGACATTGCAACTTGGCGAGGCCTGGCAATGGATCGGCTGCGATTTTTAGAGGTTAAGTCAGAGACTCGTATTTTATAATATTCGGCAATGGTTTTTTGAATGTTTTCTATGGTTACTAAACGATCTTGGACGGCTAATAAGTCTTGTAATGCGTCTTTGGCAAAGTCCAGGGTAATGGGTTTTCCGGTGAATTGTGAGTTAGCATAAACGCGGCGTAATGCCCCTTCTAATTCACGAACGTTAGAACGTAATCGTTTAGCGATGAAAAAAGCGACCTCATCAGGTAAATCAATTCTAAACGAATTGGCTTTACTCATGATAATGGCAACGCGTGTCTCTAAGTCTGGTGGCTCAATCGCAACCGTAAGGCCCCAACCAAAGCGTGACTTAAGTCGGTCTTCAAGACCGGTCACTTCTTTAGGATAGCGATCACACGTCATGATGATTTGTTGACCTTGCTCTAGTAACGCATTGAAAGTATGGAAGAATTCCTCTTGTGAGCGCTCTTTCCCTGCAAAGAATTGAATGTCATCAATGAGCAGTGCGTTGACTGAACGATAATGGCGCTTAAACTCATTAATGGTGTTGTGTTGTAGTGCTTTTACCATGTCACCCACAAAACGTTCAGATCGTAAGTAAACCACTTTGGCATTTGGGTTATGAACCAACATCATGTTGCCAATAGCGTGCATTAAGTGAGTCTTACCTAAACCTACACCGCCATATAAAAAGAGTGGGTTGTAAGCGCCACCTGGGTTTTCCGCAATTTGCAGACCTGCAGCGCGTGCCAATTGGTTTGATTTACCTTCTACGTATGCATCGAAGACAAACTCAGGATTTAAGTTGCTGGTATTGGAAGGCTTGTTTGAATGTACTTGTGGTGTTGTGATGGCCTTCGAATTTGAGTGAGTGCTCTCTGTGGAGGAGGGTGCTGGTGAGGGCGGTGTCTCTTTGGGTTTGTCTTGTTTGGCATTAGCGCTGCCAATTTCTAAGCTAATGGTAAAACCATCACCGCCGCATTGTGGCAAGATTGCTTCAATATTTTTGATGAAATTGTTTTTTACCCAATCCAGTACAAAGCGGTTTGGTGCTAATAATTTGAGCTGTGTATTATTGATGACAGGTTGTAAAGGGCGGATCCAGGTGTTGAGTTGTTGCGGAGAAAGCTCACCTTCTAGTTTTTCGAGACATTTAGTCCATAATGACGTCGACATAAATATCTACTCCTTAGACAGACATGAGGCGGACAAACCATAGGTAGGCCGTACTCTTCGGAAATGATTTGAAATGATAATAGAGAGGGTGATAGAACGCCTGTTATATTATAGTATCAGGACATAATCTAGGGGGCGAATTCTATCCTTTCCTGGCAGTAGAATCTAGCTATTTCTTATGGATAAATGAATATCAGTTGACAGCCTTTTAACTCGGCTATACTATGACCGACCGATTGTCTAAACAATAAATTAAGAGTGCGTCATGAAAAGAACTTTCCAACCTAGTACATTAAAGCGTGCAAGAACTCACGGTTTCCGCTCGCGCATGGCAACTAAAAATGGCCGTAAAGTTGTTAACGCTCGTCGTGCCAAAGGCCGCAAAGTTTTAACCGCTTAATTAATACCGTTTCTCATCCGTTGGTTGACCAGCGATTTCCACGTAGCAGCCGGTTATTGAAAGCATCAGAATTCCAGAACGTATTTAGTCATCCGTTCAAGGCATCTGATGCTTGTTTGATGGTGCTTGGAAAAAAAAATACCTTAGAACACCCCCGTTTAGGACTTGCCATTGCCAAGAAAAAGGTAAAGAGGGCAGTCGACCGCAACCGTATAAAACGCATTATTCGTAATACCTTCCGATTGCAACCAGATCTCGGGTGCTTCGACTTTGTTGTTATTGCAAATGCAGGTCTTGCTAAGCGTGATAATCAGGCAATTGAACAGTCCCTTATTGCTCAATGCCAGAAAATTCAAAAAAAGTGTGAAAAATTTTCTTCACCATCTTAGAATACGCCTCTACTCTAAATAGTTACCCCGTTTCAGGAATCTGAACATTATGGAAAACAAACGTCTTTTTTTGATTATTTCTCTACTGCTTGTCAGTTACTTACTGACACAAGAGTGGGTCAAGGACTATGGGCCAAAACCTGCTGCAGTTGAAACGGATGTTGCAACTGGTGTACCAACAGATGGCAATGTTGTGTCATCGCAGCCAACCACAGATAATGATGTGCCTGCAGTAACCAGTGACGCTTCAGCATTGCCTGTACCGTCTGAACCAACAGCAACCCAGGCTAAGCGAAAAACAGTGCGTGTTTTAACCGATGTTTTTGATGCGGTGATTGACACTAAAAACGGGACTTTAATTGGTGTTGATTTGGTCACCTACCCAGTCTCCATTACCGAAAAAGACAACCCAATAAAGCTGATGCAAGACGGTAACAAGTATTTTGTTGCTGAAAGTGGTTTGAGTGAAAGTAAAGGCGCTAAGGTCAATGCCATTTTTGAGGTTGAAAAAACTGAGTTTATACTCCAAGACGGACAAGAAACCCTCAATGTAGATCTAACCTGGACAAGCCCTGAGGGTTTGACGGTCATCAAGCAGTATCAGTTTCATCGCGGTAGTTTTGCGATAGATGTCAATTTTACGCTAAAAAATAATACAGCAGATACTTGGAAGGGTGGCCTGTTTAGAGAACTAAAACGGGTTGAAATTACAGGTGACTCATCGGCCTTTGTTTATACTTATTTAGGTGGTGTGATTTACACCGAAAAAGAAAAATTCGAAAAAATTGATTTCGACGACATGCTAGAGACAAACCTCAACGAGCCGAACAAGGGTGGTTGGGTTGCGATGATTCAACATTATTTCTTGGCAGCATGGGTTCCAAATAAAGACCAACAGACCACTTTTTATTCTCGAGTGCTGAATAAACAGGGCAACCCTAAATATGTGCTTGGTTTTGTCAATACAGTGTCTGTGCCACAAGGCGCAACCGAAGATGTATCGACTAAGTTGTATGTTGGGCCAAAATTACAGCATAGCCTAGAAGCACTTTCTGAAGGTTTAGACTTAACCGTAGATTATGGTGTGCTGACTGTCTTAGCACAGCCACTGTATTGGGCGTTAGAATTCTTCTTCAGTATTTTTGGTAACTGGGGTTTTGCGATTATTTTTGTGACGATCCTGATTAAATTGATCTTCTATAAGTTATCAGAAGCCAGTTATACCTCAATGGCGAATATGCGTAAGTTATCACCCAAATTAAAAGCGTTAAAAGAGCGTTATGGTGATGATCGAGCAAAAATGAACAAAGCCATGATGGAGATGTACAAGAAAGAGAAAATTAACCCATTAGGGGGTTGTTTGCCAATTTTGGTACAAATTCCAGTTTTCATTGCATTGTACTGGGTATTGTTAGAAAGCGTTGAGCTTCGCCAAGCCCCTTTCATTTTGTGGATAGAAGATTTATCTATTGCTGACCCTTACTTCATACTGCCTTTGTTGATGGGTGTGAGTATGTTCATTCAGCAAAAATTAAATCCTGCACCGGTTGATCCTATTCAAGCCAAAGTGATGATGATGCTACCGTTTGTTTTCACCATTTTTTTTGCTTTATTCCCTGCAGGTTTGGTTTTGTATTGGGTCGTTAATAATACGTTATCAATCTCTCAGCAATATGTTATTACCAAACGAATTGAAGCTAAAAAATAGTGTTTGGCCTTTGTGTCATTTTCGACATAAAGGCCAGTTCGATGCGGTATAAAAATGTGTGTTAGTGATCTAACAATAGGGTGTTACGAACAGCGACTTAATCGCTGTTAGTAATGCCTTTTTTATTGCCAACAAATTTAGGTTTTATCATGAGTGATACAATTGCAGCCATTGCAACACCTACTGGAAACGGTGGTATTGGTGTGTTACGCCTTTCTGGGGTTAATGCACAAAGTATTGCTGAAGCTATTTTAAAATCCCCGATTAAAACCCCTCGAATGGCGCATTTGATGCCATTTTTTGATCCTGAAGGGCAAATGTTGGACGAAGGGATTGTGATTCAGTTTGTTGCGCCCAATTCATTTACGGGTGAACATGTGGTGGAGCTACAAGGTCACGGCGGGGCGGTGGTCATGAACATGCTGTTGAAGTCAGCCGTTCATTTTGGGGCAAGGCTTGCTAATCCAGGTGAGTTTTCTGAAAGAGCATTTTTAAATGATAAAATTGATTTAGCACAAGCTGAAGCGATATCTGATTTAATTGAGTCAGGCTCAGAGATGGCGGCAAGGTCTGCGCTGCGTTCTTTGCAGGGTGATTTTTCGAAGATCGTGCATGAGCTAGTGGAGCAAGTGATTTATATTCGGATGTACGTAGAGTCTGCGATTGATTTCCCAGAAGAAGAAATCGATTTTTTATCAGATGGTAAAGTTCAGGCTTTAGTGGAGGCGTTACTATTAAAATTTGAGCAGGTTCTTGAAAAAGCGAAGCAAGGAAAAGTACTGCGCGATGGCATGGTTGTTGTGCTTGCAGGAAAACCTAACGCAGGTAAATCTAGCCTTTTGAATGCTTTTTCAGGTGATGAAACTGCGATTGTTACAGATATTCCTGGCACAACGAGAGATGTGCTAAAAGAATATATTCATATCGATGGCATGCCAGTACACATTATCGATACTGCAGGCATTCGTAAAAGTGACAATGTCATTGAGCAAGAAGGTATTCGCCGTGCGATTGATGCGATTAAAAAATCTGACCGATTGTTGCTTTTAATTGATGATAAAGCGTCTGAAAAAGAATTAATGGATGAGGTGAATGAATTTAAGCAGTATCAAGTGCCAATGACCATACTTCGTAATAAAGCAGATTTAAGTCAAGGTGCCATTGGCTGTAGAGAGGATGTTTTAGCTTGTCCGGTGTTTGGTCTTTCAGCAAAACAGCAGCAAGGTATTGATGAACTTAAAAAACATTTAACAACCTGTATGGGGTTTCATGCAAATGCCGATGGTAGTTTTATTGCGAGACAAAGGCATATAGATGCCCTCACTAAAGCACAAAAGTATGTGGCTGAAGGCTTTGAGCAATTGGTGCAATATCAGGCGGGGGAGTTATTAGCGGCAGATTTCCAAGAGGCACAACACGCCTTATCCATGATTACGGGTGAATTTACTGCAGATGATTTATTGGGGGAAATATTTTCTCGATTCTGTATTGGTAAATAAATCTTTAAAAGACAATAGTCATTTATGATTGATTTACTGAGTTCGTTGATTGATCAAATTGTAAATCTTACTCAAATAGGGTAACCTGAATTCAAGTCATAAGTGCATGACCGGTTAAATTTTCTTGTTTAATGCCAGTGAGCTCTTCAAAAGCCTCATAAGGTGTTTTGTAGCCTAAGCATTTTCTTGGCCGGCTATTT
>JABHGC010000231.1 GCA_018672285.1 Methylococcales bacterium | reverse complement strand
GTTCGCGGCAGTTCACAAATTAAATAGCCGGCCAAGAAAATGCTTAGGCTACAAAACACCTTATGAGGCTTTTGAAGAGCTCACTGGCATTAAACAAGAAAATTTAACCGGTCATGCACTTATGACTTGAATTCAGGAGGTTTTAAATTATGAATATTGAAACAATTGTTGGTATCGGTCAGCAAGCATTGGAAGTGACCATTGTTCTAGCGGCTCCTGTGATGGGGTCCACACTGGTCATTGGTTTGGTCGTGTCGATGTTTCAGGCGGCAACGTCTATTAATGAGCAGACACTAAGCTTTATTCCGAAGCTGTTGAGCATCGCGGTGGTACTTGCTTTAGGTGGAAAGTGGATGTTGAATACGATCTCAGACTTCACTTTACGGCTGTGGGGAAGTATCCCTACGCTGATTCAATAGCAATGTCCCCTGATGTATCAGCTATCAGAACAGATTATGATGACCTGGATCGGCACTTTTGTCTGGGCATTTATGCGCGTTTATATCGTTTTAATGATCATGCCGGTGGTGGGTTCTAGAGCTGTCCCTGAAAATTATCGTGTGTTACTGGCTGTATTATTGTCTTGGGCGCTGATGCCGATTATCCCCCCTGTCAGTGGCATTGAGTTACTCAGCCTTGAAAGTATTATTGTCAGTGGCCAGCAACTACTGATTGGGGTCTTCATTGGCTTCACGCTTTTATTGGTTGCTGCAGCCGTTACCTTCGCTGGAGAGGCGATTGCTTTTGCCATGGGCCTAGGTTTTGCCTCCATGGTTGAACCGCAAAATGGTAATAATACCCCGGTAATCAGTCAGATATTTGTGATTACCTCTACCCTCATTTTTCTGTCATTGAATGGGCATATTATCGTCATAGGCTTAATTGCGGATAGTTTTGTGTCGATGCCAATTGGTGTGGTGGGCATGGGGCGGGAGGAGTATTGGCTGATGATTAAGTGGTCTAGCCGAATTTTTGTCGTCGGTTTGATGATTGCGCTGCCAGCGATTGCCTCTATTATGTTAATGAATATTGGTTTGGGCGTCATTACAAAAGTCGCGCAACAGTTAAACATTTTCTCCATTGGTTTTGCCATTAATATCTTTTTTGGTTTGTTTATTATTATATCGATTCTACCTGTTGCTATGAATGCTTATATGGATTTTTTCATGGAAGGCGTTCGGGTGATCCAAGAGCTGACGAGTCCCTAGGAGAGAAAAATGGCAGGTGATGACCAAGAAAAAACCGAAGAACCCACCGCGAAAAAGCTGGCTGATGCTAAAAATAAAGGCCAAATGGCACAGTCGCAAGAGCTTAGCTCTTTTATAATGCTCATCTCAGCCGCCAGCTTACTCTATGTCACAACACCGACGATGGGTTCGCAGATTGCAGAAATGATGACTCGGCATTTAACCATCACTCGTGAGCAAATCTTTGATACCGCTTTTATGCTGGAAATGGTCACTGATTTGTTGTGGGAAATATTTCGAGTCGCAGGAACCTTATATGCGGTGATGTTTGTGGCGGCATTTATTTCACCGCTGTATATGTCGGGTTTGAATTTTACTATGTACCCGATGAAGCCTAAATTCAGTAAATTAAACCCCATCAAAGGTATTAAGAAAATATTTGGGGTACAAGGTTTGGTGAACCTGCTTAAAGCATTGTTGAAAGTTTTTTTGGTGGGTTTCTTTCTGATTGTGACGTTACAAGGCTGGATTCCTAAGCTGCTGAATTTGGCCCAAGAGCCCATGCGTCAAGCATTTGAAACAATTGGTGATTTTATTTTTTCATTCTTTTTTATCTTAGCTGCTTCCATGTTTATTGTGGTGCTGATTGATGTTCCCTATCAAAAATGGAACACCAAAAAACAATTGAAAATGAGCAAGCAAGAAATTAAAGATGAAAGTAAAAGCTCTGAAGGTAACCCTGAAATCAAAGGTCGCCAGCGACAGGCTCAAATGGCAGCAGCACAGCGCCGTATGATGAATGATGTGCCTGAAGCAGATGTGGTGATCACCAACCCGACTCACTATGCCGTGGCGTTAAAGTATGATGAAGAAGGGATTGGTGCCCCAATTGTGATTGCGAAGGGTGCTGACTTAATTGCCGCTCAAATCAGAAGTCGGGCATTAGGCGCTGGGGTGTTATTGGTTCAGGCGCCGCCTTTGACTCGTGCGGTGTATTATCATACCGAAGTGGGTCAACAAATCCCCGGTGGCCTATATCTTGCAGTGGCCAAGGTACTTGCGTATGTTTTTCAGCTGCGTCAGGCTGGCACGTATGGTCCAAGACCGACAGTGCCAACCGATTTACCGATTCCCGATGAGCTGAAATCTTAAGACGATCGCGCGTTTTTAAAGGAACGATAGATGGATGCTTCGGCTATACGAGCCAATATTACCGGCGCTTTACGCAATGGTGTGGGTGCCCCAGTAATATTAGTATTAATACTGTCTTTGGTGATAGTGCCAATGCCGCCCATGGCGTTGGATCTCTTTTTTACCTTTAATATTGCCATCTCATTATCGGTGCTGATGGTCGTCATTTATTCGCCACGCCCGATGGATTTCAGCGCTTTCCCGTCAGTTTTATTGATTACGACGTTATTTCGACTCGGTTTAAATATTGCTTCCACTCGAGTGATCCTACTTGAAGGACAAAATGGTACGCAAGCTGCTGGAAAAGTCATTGATGCTTTTGGTGACTTTGTTATTGGTGGTAATTATGCGGTTGGTATTATCATTTTCTCTATCTTAGTCATCATTAACTTTATGGTTGTGACCAAAGGTGCCGGTAGGGTGTCAGAGGTGACAGCACGATTTACCTTAGATGCAATGCCGGGCAAACAAATGGCGATTGATGCTGATTTGAATGCCGGTATGCTCACCCAAGAAGAGGCGCGTGAGCGCCGCGAAGAAGTGGTATCAGAAGCCGATTTTTATGGCTCTATGGATGGTGCCAGTAAGTTTGTTCGAGGTGATGCAGTTGCCGGTATTATTATCCTGTTTTTGAACTTAATTGGTGGTTTGATTATCGGTGTGGGCCAGCATGACTTAACCTTTGCTGTCGCCGTTGAGTATTACACCCTGTTAACCATTGGCGACGGACTTGTTGCTCAAATTCCCTCATTATTATTGTCTGTAGCTGCTGCCATTATGGTGACACGGGTTTCTAAGCAGGGTGATATGGGTGGTCAGGTTGTGGCGCAAATTAGCCGAGACCCTAGAGCGTTAGGGGTGACTGCAGGGGTGATTGGCGCCATGGGTTTAGCACCTGGAATGCCCGTTTTACCGTTTTTCTTTTTGGCAGGCCTTGCAGGTTTTGCCGCTTTTAAAGCGGTTAAAAAACAACAAATACAAGCCTCTACGGATTTGGCCGCGCTACCTCAGGGTGAAGAGGCCGTATCGCCAGAAATGAGAGAGTTGTCCTGGGATGATGTGCCACCTGTCGATATTGTTGGGCTAGAAGTTGGTTATCGGTTAATCCCGTTGGTGGATAAAAACCAAGGTGGCCAACTTATGCAGCGGATAAAAGGCGTGCGTAAAAAGATTTCTCAAGAGGTGGGTTTCCTTATTCAGCCAGTGCATATTCGAGATAACTTGGATTTATCGCCTAATGCATACCGTATTACGATATTGGGTGTGCCAAGTGGTGAAGCAGAAATTTACCCTGACAAAGAATTGGCGATTAACCCTGGTCGTGTTTTTGGCGATTTGCAGGGCGTTAAAACCATTGACCCTGCATTTGGGCTTGAGGCAACTTGGATTCCAGCGGACCAAAGGGACCATGCACAAACCTTGGGTTATACCGTGGTTGATCCGAGTACCGTTATTGCGACTCATTTAAGTCAGTTGATCCAGTCTCATGCACATGAATTATTAGGCCATGAAGAAGTTCAGCAGTTATTGGATATGTTGTCGAAGAGTGCGCCAAAGCTGGTCGAAAACCTGACGCCAGGTATACTGCCTATTGGTACCGTATTGAAAGTATTGCAAAATTTATTAGAAGAGGAAGTGCCTATTCGAGATATGCGCTCAATTGCCGAAACTATGGCGGAGCTGGGGACTAAGAGTCAAGACCCCGGCGTTTTAACCGAAGGTGTTCGGGTGACGTTAGGTCGATCAATCATCCAAAACATATATGGCATGGCGCCTGAGCTATCAGTGGTGACATTGGAACCAAACTTGGAACAGATATTGCACCAGTCATTACAAGCCGGAGGAGAAGACGGTGGGGGTATCGAACCTGGATTAGCAGAACGTTTACTCACCTCGCTACAGCAAACGGCAGAACAGCAAGAAATAGCAGGAGATGTCACCGTATTATTAGTGACAACGCAAGTCAGACGTTGGTTAGCACGATTCGTCAAACATACAGCACATCAGATTCATGTGTTGGCGTATAACGAAATACCAGAGTCTAAGAAAATTAAAGTGGTTGCCAACATTGGGCAGTAACATCACTCTCGAGAGGAATGGGTAATGAAAATTAAGCGTTATTTTGCAGCAGACATGCGCCAAGCAATACAAATGGTTCGTTTGGAGCAAGGGCCAGATGCGGTTATTTTATCCAATAGAAATGTGGATGGCGGCGTTGAAATCGTTGCTGCAACAGATTATGACGAAGCACAAGCTAAAGTACAGATGCAGCAGTTTGAGCAGAATAATTTTGAGAAGAGCAGCAATGTATCGCCATTGAAACCGACTAAAAAGAAACCTCAAGGTGTACCTGCTGAAGCAGATCGAAGGCGTGGGCCATCAGAGCCTAGGTTGCGAGCAAATCCGAACTTAAAGCGTCAAGCCCAAGCGCCAATCAAGCCAACTTCATCGGCTATGGGGCAAGATGCTTCAATCGGTCAAATGAGAGAAGAATTGCAAAGCATGCGGGAAATGTTGGAGTCTCAGCTGTCGACCATGGCATGGGGCATGACCACGGAGAAAGATCCCGTTAGAGTGGATTTACTAAAACGATTAATGAAGCTAGGGATCGGTAGTGGTTTATCAAAATCAATTGCCGATGAAATATTACAAGACGGTGCTGCACAAGTGGCATTAGATGAAGCCTGGCGTAAAAGCTTGCAAGCCATGTCTGCCAGAGTCCCGGTACTGAATGATGAGCTGTTAGAGCAAGGCGGTATTTTTGCACTGGTAGGGCCAACAGGGGTGGGTAAAACAACCACCATTGCAAAATTGGCTGCTCGTTTTGCATTACGCCATGGTAATCGCCATGTGGCATTGATTACAACCGACCGATACCGGGTTGGCGGGCATGAACAATTAATGAATTATGCAAGAATTTTAGACATTCCGGTACGCTCCGCACAGAACGCTCAGGATTTACAAACTATACTTAATAGTATGTCTGACAAATATTTGGTGTTGATCGATACTTCAGGTCTGAGCCATAAGGATGAAAGGTTGCCGGAACAACTTGATTTATTGGATGAAATGGATCAAGAAGTGAAAAAATTATTGGTGTTATCAACCACCACGCAGCAAGTTGGCTGTAAGGATATTGTGAATACCTATGTCGAACATGACTTATATGGTTGTATTTTGACTAAAATGGATGAAACCGCCAGCCTGGCTGGGCCGCTGTCCATTATGATGGAGCATCAACTGCCAATCGCGTATGTGACCGATGGGCAAAGAGTGCCAGAAGATATCCACATTGCACGACCTCACTCATTGGTGAGCCGCAGTGTCTCCATTATGCAGCATAGTGGTGAAGAAATGGCCGATGATGACATGGCAATGGTGTTTGGCAGTAAGGCTGAATACGCCTACGTATAAATTGGTAATGTAACTATGGATCAAGCAGCAGGATTAAGACGAATGGTAAATCCAAAGCCCGTTAGAGTGATAGCAGTGACCAGTGGTAAGGGTGGCGTTGGTAAGACCAATGTCTCCGTCAACATAGGTGTGTCATTGGCTGCAGCTGGTAAGTCAGTGGTCTTGCTTGATGCCGATTTAGGACTGGCCAATATTGACGTATTACTTGGTCTAAGACCGGTGATGAACTTGTCTCATGTGATGGAAGGGCAGGCGACGTTAGAAGAAATTATGTTGGAAGGCCCAGAAGGGTTAAAAGTTGTACCGGCAGCCTCTGGTATACAAAAAATGGCAGAATTATCGCCTGCTGAGAATGCGGGCATTATTCAAGCGTTTAGCGAGCTGAGCGGGAACATGGACACCTTAATTGTGGATACTGCAGCGGGTATCTCTGATAGTGTTATTTCATTTGCCAGAGCATCACAAGAAGTGGTTGTGGTGGTTTGTGATGAGCCTGCTTCGATCACTGATGCCTACGCACTCATCAAGTTGATGAGCCAAGAATATGGCCAACGTCGGTTTAGAATTATTAGTAACATGGTGCGTTCTGTTCAAGAAGGGCGCAACTTGTTTGCCAAAATTACTCGAGTGACAGATCAATATCTCGATGTCATGTTAGATTTTATGGGGATGGTTCCCTTTGATGAGCATGTTCGTAAAGCCGTACAGCGACAAAAAGCGGTGGTGCAAGCATTTCCTAACTGTAATGCTTCGGTTGCTTTTAAAAATATCGCTAAAAAAATCGATATATGGCCAATGCCAAATCGAGCGGAAGGACATTTGGAATTTTTCGTAGAACGGCTGATTCAATATAGTGCTGTAGAAGGTATGTGATGTGTCTGGTCTAGCAATGTATCAAAGCGTACAAAATCAAGCGGGAAGCGATGACTTAGTGTTACAAAATGTGGCACTAGTGAAAAAAATCGCTTATCACCTAATGAATCGTTTGCCACCGAGTGTGCAAACAGATGATTTGATTCAGTCTGGAATGGTCGGGCTGATTGAAGCTGCACGGAATTATGACTCAACGCAAGGGGCCAGTTTTTCGACTTTCGCAGGTATCCGTATTCGCGGTGCCATGTTAGATGAGATTAGACGAACGGATTGGACTCCAAGGTCAGTGCACAAGCGTGGCCGAATGGTGTCAGAAGCCATTCGAAAAATTGAGCACGAGCACGGCCGAGATGCAAAAGACTACGAAGTGGCTGAGTTACTTGATATTAGTCTGGATGAATATCATCAAATATTAAAAGATTCTTCCAGTACCAAAATATTCAGTGTCGATGATGGTATTGGCGGTGATTGCAATACCTTTGAGGGCGTTGATGAAAAGACACCGGGCCCATTTGAAGGGGTGACCGATGCGGACTTTAAAACGGCGTTAGTGGCGGCGATAGGTAACTTGCCAGAACGAGAAAAATTAGTGATCTCATTGTATTATGACGATGAATTTAACCTGAAAGAAATTGGCCAGATTTTAGAAGTGAGCGAATCTAGAGTGTGCCAAATTTTAAGCCAGTCAACGCTTAGATTGCGCGCCAGAATGGCCGAGTGGACGGAATAGGTCATCATTTAGTGATGCCTTAATCCTGCTGATCTGACTGTGTTCAATGGTCTCTAGTGCCTTGAATATTGAAATTTAATCCCTCTTTGCCTTGTTGTTACAAGGCTATCATAAAAAAAGCATCAAACATCGTAATAAAGTTCAGCAAGTTTCCCAAAAAGTGACTACATTTATATTAAATACAGAAAGCTATAACCAACATCAAGATTTGATATAAGTCGGCGCAAGAAACACTAGGAGGTTTGTCTTGGACAAGAATATGAAGATTCTCATCGTGGATGATTTTTCAACCATGAGACGAATTATTAAAAATCTAATGCGTGATTTGGGATTCACCAACACCTCTGAGGCCGATGACGGAGCAACCGCATTGCCTATGTTGCAAGGTGGTGGTTACGACTTCCTTATTACGGATTGGAATATGCCGCAAATGACCGGGCTTGAGCTTTTGAAAGCCGTACGTGCTGATCCAAACTTATCAAAAATGCCTATTTTATTGGTGACAGCGGAGGCAAAGAAACAACAGATTGTTGAAGCTGCACAGGCAGGGGTTAACGGCTACATCGTTAAGCCATTTACAGCTGCAACATTAAAAGAAAAAATCGAAAAGATTTTTGAGCGAATTAACAAATAGGTTTATGCATGAGTGATCCAGCAGAAAGCACCAATGAACGCCTAAAACAAGCTAAAAAATTAGTCGAATTACTAGAAGCGAATGATAACGATGGTGCTAGTTCTGTCATCGATGAATTGACAGGAATGCGAGAATCAGAGATTTACCAAGAGCTTGGTAAAATCACCAGAGAGCTACATGAGGCATTGAGTGGCTTTAATGTGGATAATCGTATTTCTCAGTTAGCGCACGAAGATATGCCAAGCGCAGCCGAACGCTTGAACTATGTGATTCAAGTCACTGAAGAAGCGGCTAACAAGACGATGGATGCCATTGAAGGTACATCACCTGTTGCCTCAAGAATTGAAACACGTAGTAAAGACCTCACAGAAGAGTGGAAGTTGTTCAAAGGCCGTAAAATGTCGGTGGATGAATTTAAAGTACTCAGCCAAAAAATTGAAACCTTCTTAGTGGATATGGTGGACGATTCAGTCCTACTGCAATCACAGCTGACAGAAGTCTTGATGGCTCAAGGGTTCCAGGATATCACAGGGCAAATTATTCGTAATGTGATCACGCTGGTTCAAGAAGTTGAAGACAGTATGGTTGGCTTAATTAAGACTTCAGGTCTACCTGCTGAAGCGGAGGTTATAGCCGAACCTGTTGCGGTCACTAATAATAATGAAGAAAAGATGGAGAGCGTGCCACTCCAAGGGCCTGCAATACCCGGAGTAAATGGCTCTGATACGGTTGCAGATCAAGATGATGTGGATGATCTACTGTCTAGTTTAGGCTTCTAAGGAGCTATTGTATGAGTTTTGATCCTGATGACGAGATACTACAAGATTTTTTGGTTGAGGCCGGAGAAATTCTTGAAACCCTTGGTGAGCAGCTAATAGAGTTAGAAGCCTCCCCTCAGGACTTAGACCTGTTAAATGCGGTATTTAGAGGGTTCCACACCATAAAAGGTGGAGCCGGATTTTTGGCTATTGATCCACTGGTTAATGTTTGTCATCAAGCAGAAGATGTTTTTAACTTTTTACGTCAAGGTGAAAGACAGGTTGATGCAGGCTTAATGGATGTTGTATTGCAGGTGCTCGATGTTGTCAATGTGATGTTTGACAATGTGCGTGGAGGGGCAATGCCCGATGCGGCGAGCCCTGAATTATTTGCCGCTATAGCGAAATACAATTGCCCTGATAATGGTGAAGCACCTGCCGCAGAGGCGCCTGCTGTAGAAGCGGCACCTGCAGTCGTTGCGGAATCTGCGCCTGTTGTTGATAACAGTTTATCCGGTGGAGACACCGCTCCTGGCGGGGGCGATATGACGGATGATGAGTTCGAAGCCCTGTTGGATGCTATGGATGATGGTGCTGCAGCTGCTGCACCTGCGCCCGTACCTGAACCTGCAACTAGCAATGATGAAATGACATCTGATGAGTTTGAAGCTTTATTAGATGATATACAAGGTACGCCAGAACCTGCCGCTGCACCAGAACCTGCTGTGACAAGTAGCAGTGATGAAATGTCAGGGGATGAATTTGAAGCGTTATTAGATGATATTCACGGGGGGGCTGGCCCTTCAGGAGACGCTACACCAGTGGCTGAGCCTGTTGCTGCAGCACCAGAACCAGCACCTGTGGTAGAAGCGCCACCACCAGCACCTGAGCCAGTTGTAGCGGCGCCTGTTGTGGCGAAGAAAGAAGCGCCAGCGAAAAAAGAAGCATCTAAATCTGCGAGCTCAGAAACCACCGTTAGGGTTGATACAAAACGACTTGATGACATCATGAATATGGTCGGTGAGTTGGTACTAGTCAGAAATAGACTAGATACCTTAAAGTCAAAAATGCACGATGAACAAGTTGCAAAAGCAGTATCAAACCTCGATGTGGTGACTGCCGATTTACAATTAGCAGTAATGAAAACGCGAATGCAGCCCATTAAAAAAGTTTTTGGCCGATTTCCGCGAGTTGTACGAGATTTAGCACGAAACTTAAAGAAAGAAGTGAATTTAGAGTTACAAGGTGAAGAAACCGATTTAGATAAAAACCTTGTAGAGGCCTTAGCAGATCCATTGGTTCACTTGGTGAGAAATGCAGTGGATCACGGGGTTGAAATGCCAGATGCTCGAGAAGAAAAAGGTAAGCCAAGAAAAGGCACCATTATTCTTGCAGCAGAGCAAGAAGGTGATCATATCATGCTGTCAATCGATGACGATGGTGCAGGCATGAATGCGGATTTCCTACGTGGAAAAGCCGTTGAAAAAGGCATTATGGATGAGGAAGCTGCAAGCCGATTGGATGATAGTGAAGCCTATAATTTGATTTTTGCCCCAGGTTTCTCAACCAAAGAAGAAATTTCAGATGTGTCTGGTCGTGGTGTTGGTATGGATGTGGTGAAAACCCGCATTATCCAAATGAACGGTACCGTTGAAATTGACTCGATTGAAGGCACTGGCTCAAAAATTATCATTAAAGTGCCGCTGACTTTAGCGATTATGCCAACCTTAATGGTGAAATTAGAAGACCAGATTTTTGCATTACCACTTACCAGCGTTGTTGAAATTTTTAACATGGACTTAACCCATACCAATTTGGTTGATAATCAACCGACTATTTTGGTTAGAGATCATGCGCTACCATTATTCTACTTGCGTGACTGGTTAGTACAAAATGGTAAGCCTGCAGCAGATGAAGAAACAGGTCATGTTGTGGTTGTCAATGCGGGTCGTCAAAGAGTTGGGTTTGTGGTTGACCAATTAATTGGTCAGGAAGAAGTCGTTATTAAACCATTAGGCGCAGTGTTACATGGCCTCGAAGGTATGGCAGGGGCGACCATTACAGGTGATGGCCGTATTGCTTTGATTCTAGATGTTCCTGGATTGATGCGTAAATATGCTGCCATGTCGCAATAATAAAAATTAAACAGAGTTAAATCACCCATTATGGTTGATATACTAAGTATTATTGGCATCATTATCGCGTTTGGCTCCATATTAGGTGGTAATGCTTTAGAAGGTGGACATGTCAGTTCATTACTGAATGGTCCTGCCATCGTTATTGTATTGGGTGGTACGGTTGGTGCCGTCATGTTGCAAACACCGCTCCTCGTTTTTATTCGTTCATTGCGAATCACCAGTTGGGTTTTTTTCCCTCCCAAAATTAATACCGCTGATTTTGTTGATAAAATCGTAGAGTGGAGCTCTGCTGCCAGAAAAGAAGGCTTGCTAGGTTTGGAAGCTGCTGCCGATGAAGAAGACGATTTATTTACTAAAAAAGGTTTGCAGCTCTTAGTGGATGGCAGTGAGCCTGAAACCATTCGGAGTATTCTCCAGGTTGAATTGGATTCCAAGGAGCATTTTGATTTACAAGCGGCAAAAGTATTTGATGGTATGGGCGGATATTGTCCTACCGTTGGTATTTTGGGTGCGGTCATGGGGCTTATCCATGTGATGGAAAATTTGGCAGATCCGAGTAAATTAGGGTCTGGTATTGCAACCGCCTTTATTGCGACCATTTACGGTGTGGCACTCGCAAACTTATTTTTTCTTCCCTTTGCGAATAAACTAAAGAGTGTGATTCAAGCGCAAAGTGCCTTCCGCGAGATGGTTGTGGAAGGGGTTGTGGCAATAGCTGAAGGTGAAAACCCAAGAAACATTGAAACTCGGTTGATGGGATATGTGCAGTAGTCAGTAAAGAGATAACATTGGCGTATAACTTGCTTCTAGTTATAAAAATAAAAAAGACGTCAAAAAATAACCGTTGCACGGGGATGCGCTCTACATGGCTAGGCGAAAAAGAGAAGAAGAACCTGAAAACCATGAACGTTGGCTAGTTTCCTATGCTGACTTTATTACCTTGTTATTTGCTTTTTTTGTCGTTATGTATTCAATCTCTGCTGTGAATGAAGGTAAGTACCGGGTTTTATCTGATTCACTGTCTTCAACATTCAGTAATGATTCTAACCCTCCCTCTGGGCCTGACCATATTCAGATTGGTGAAGTAACCGCAGGCGATGCAATGGACTTGTTAAATGAAGGGGTGTCATTAGCCGATTTACCCTTTGATATGGAAGTGCCTGAAGAAGAATTAGAAACCGATGTTGAGCCAGAAGATGAAGTCGACGAAGTGGCCGAGGCGGAGGCCAAAGCGGAGTTACAAGCTGAAGAGGCTCTGTCTGAGCTCAGTGAAGAAGTCGAAAAAGCAATGTCACCCTTTATCGATCAAAACCTAGTGGATGTCAAAAAGAATAAATACTGGCTGGAAATAGAAATGAAAAGTCGGTTACTGTTTACCAGTGGTAAGGCAAGACTTTCTCGGCAAGCATTACAGCCATTACAACAAATTGCTAAAATTTTGCAGCCGATGAAAAACCCTGTTTTTATAGAAGGGTATACCGATGATATTCCCATTAAAACATTGGCCTTTCCTTCAAACTGGGAGCTGTCTGCAGCAAGAGCGGCTAGTGTGGTTAACTTATTTGGTCGGTTAGGTATTGATTCACAACGACTGGCCGCAATTGGCTATGGAGAGTTTAGACCAATTGCCGATAATAAAACGAATGATGGTCGGGATAAAAATCGCCGGGTATCCATCATTGTGATGGCTGACTCAAAAAATAAAAGGCCATTGGAAGTCTATCAGAAGGGTAAAGTAGCACCCACTAAGGTAACGCAATGAAAATTTGGACGATCACTAATCAAAAAGGCGGTGTTGGTAAAACAACTTCAGTAGTCACGCTAGGCGGAATATTGGCCAGTGCTGGAGAGCGCGTTTTATTGGTTGACTTAGATCCACACGGGTCACTAACCAGTTATTTTAGATTAGACCCTGATGACATTGATAAGAGTGTTTATAATTTATTTCAGAGCATGGTTGCTAAGAAGCCATTGGATCCTCAGTCATTGATTCAAGCGACTAAAACCCCCGGTTTAGATTTACTACCAGCGTCTACTGCATTAGCGACGCTAGATCGCCAGGTTGGGGTCAAAGATGGAATGGGGTTAGTGTTGGCAACGTCATTGAAAAAACTAGAATCTGAATACAGTTATGCCTTAATCGATACGCCACCCATGTTAGGGGTGTTAATGGTGAATGCATTAGCTGCCTGCAATCATTTAGTCATACCTGTTCAAACAGAGTTTCTAGCGTTAAAAGGGCTGGAGCGTATGCTGCATACTTTGAGTATGATTTTTAAATCAACCAAGCGTGAAATTGATTACACGGTTGTGCCAACCATGTTTGATCAGCGTACAAAGGCGTCAAAAGACAGTTTAAGAGCGCTAAGAGAGCAGTATCCAGACAACACTTGGAAGTCAGCTATTCCTGTGGATACACGGTTTAGAGATGCCAGTAGCTCAGGTGTACCACCGTCTATTTTTGCACCCAGTGCCAGAGGTGTAGAAGCGTATGAAGCATTGTTGCAAGCATTAGATGCGCGGCAGAAGGCTGAACAATGAAAAAGGATAAAACAGATTCAATTGATGATCATGATGATGCCTTAGATCATTTTTTTGGTGATCTGTTAATGTCGTCAGAGTCAGAAGATGAAGCCGAATTAAGCGCGGATCAAAATGCTGAAGCCATCATTAGCATGGCTTCAGAAGCGGAGCCAGAAGCGGAGCCAGAAGCGGAGCCAGAAGCGGAGCCAGAAGCGGAGCCAGAAGCGGAGCCAGAAGCGG
>JABHGC010000190.1 GCA_018672285.1 Methylococcales bacterium | reverse complement strand
TGTTCGCGGCAGTTCACAAATTAAATAGCCGGCCAAGAAAATGCTTAGGCTACAAAACACCTTATGAGGCTTTTGAAGAGCTCACTGGCATTAAACAAGAAAATTTAACCGGTCATGCACTTATGACTTGAATTCAGGAGTTTTAAATCTATCCACTCTTGTGAGCAGTCTTTTTGCCTGAGACCTAGAGACAAGCTTGTCATCGCCATATTGCGTCAAACAAACGGGAACAACTGTCTTTGTAAACCCATACGAATCACCAGGTGCAAATTTATCAAATATATCGCTTGATATTCTTTTTGACTCGTTTGATAACTTCATTGCGACAAGTGTGCCACCATGCCCCGTTTCATGCTCCAAAATCCAGTCTTCAACTTGGTCATGCGTATGGGAGAAAAACACACACCCAGATGAAATTGTGAAATTATCGAACATTCTGGATGAGAAAAATATTCCCTCACCGGAATGGTTTTCTGGGTCAGTTGTAAGCTTTCCTTTTGCCAACTCCAAAACGGAGTGACGCTCATCTTGGAGACCAACTGCTTTCTGAATTTTTTTAAAAATCCCCTCTCCATCATCATATATGGCTACTTCAGTAAAAATTGAGGATTGCTTAACTGTCACTATCACGGCCTTACCACTAGAGTGATCAATTGCATTGTTAATCATTTCTGTTATTCCGTGATGCCATATATCTATCACATTTTCTGGTACGCCATTTAGAAGAGGCTTTACAGATTTACTCCAGACAACATCTTCGGATATAGACCCATCTAACGGATATAATGCATCAAGAACAACTGTAGTTGGTATAAAATATTTTCTATTTTTTGTCGTACCAGTAAAAGATATTTTTTCTTCTTTAACGAGGCGTCTAACATGAGTGTTAACCGCTTGCCTTGAAATTTTAAAGTGCTCACATGTTCGATTAACCACATCAGACGGGGAACCCTCTATACATCTCAGAATAAATTGGCGTATTTCTTGTCCTCTCTTTCTAGTTCCAGCCATGACCAATTAAACCCTCAATGATTAGCAATGTTATCAATATTGATTGTCAATATTATAGAATTTATTGTCAACATTAATTTACCAACCCTAATCACATCTTGGATTGCAATTCAGTGCTGCGACTGAATTAACTGCTCTAGATTAACGGAGGCTACAAGTGACTTAGGAAACGGTCATTCACTAGTGTTTTAAAGCATATAAGCTCTGAAGCATAAAGAAATGCCGGTGCAGTGTGGGTGCAGGAAGAGCAACTAGGATACCTAGAAAACAAAAAGGGGCTACGATCTCTCGCAACCCCTTGATAAATATGGTGCACCTGGCACGATTCGAACGTGCGACCCCCTGTTTCGTAGACAGGTACTCTATCCAGCTGAGCTACAGGTGCTAAATTGAGCGAGCATTATGCATGCGTGTTTGGCTTCCGTCAAGCACCAAATCACAGAAAACGCCCACTCACTTTAACCTAATACAATACCCCAAATAAAATACTCAAAAGTATGGTGCGCTTGTCTGCCCACTAAAAAGGACAAATAAATCATTGTAAAAAATATTATTTTTAGCTGACACACATTCTTTCTGAATAATTTCGTGTACTTTATCCTCATATAAAACACATTCACCAGATCACTCATAAAACTATAAATAAGCTTGACGGACATTTTAATCAGCTCTGAACTGCCACTCTATAACGCAAAAAAAATACTGAACACACCAAAACAAAAAACAGCCCCCCATTTTATACAGCTATATTTAACAGTCATTTTTCCATACATTAAAAACTATCGACTTGTTAACGTTAGACTCAATATAACCACAAGAAAAAACAGGGATATTTGCAAATATTCAAACAAATTTGAACTAAAAACCCCCGATTAAAAATTAGCGTTTTAGAGCCTACGAATACAGCAAACGTTTAATTGAGGGTAATCCTGAATAGGCATGATGAGGCTGGCTGTTATAGGATAATTTCAAGCTAAAAACAACAACAAAAACAATAAAAATTTAGCTGCTCGCTACTGGGTAAATTGTACAGTCTGCGTTACAAGCCAACCTAATTTAGGTTGGCTTTTTTTATGGGATTTAGTCAAAAATTAAAATATAAGTTCATTCTTACAATTGAGTATGATAGACTCTTTATTAATAATTAAATACTTATAATAATGACAGAATATGAAACATCAAATTGCCAAACTTATTTGGATTTTAAAAGTAAAAAGATGCGTACGACAGTGCGTAACCTACTTAAAGGATAACCATAACGAGCAATGGCAACGCAGACATATAAAATGGCTGTTTAATAATAAAAAACGCATTACGCTGATTGCAACAGACCCTAGAATTGACTCTGACCTCACTAAAAACCTAATCCAGGTTATTCGGAGCACCCCTTAATCTTGCTTAAATCGCACCAACTGATACAAATTCTGCTCAATTTTTCCCGTTGAGCGAAACACTTGCACCTCACCACCCAATCGCTTTAGAGACTCATTCAAATCACTCTGATAAAGCTGTTTTTTAAACACACGATACCCTTCATGCCCCAAATAATGTAATTCAACAAGCAGTGCATGCAAATCTTCCAAGCCAAAAACCAGCAATGCCTCACCAACGTCAACCTTAAGCCCTCTACCAAAATCCTTAACCTGAGCCAGTAACACTGAATCTTGCATCAATACCAATTGAAAGAACGGCAAAACCCCTTTACACCTCTCACCCTCTACCATATCACCGCAATCTTATTTAAAAGTTAACCTAGGTCAAGGTCACAATGACCGAAACCCAACAAAATGGCACCACTATTTTTAAAGAGGTAACCATTATGTCCGAGCGATTTACCAAATCCATGGCTCGAAATATTTTTTATGGAGGCAGCTTGTTCTTTGTATTGGTATTTCTAGGCATGACGCTAGATACACAAAGAAAGCTCCCCAAGCGTGACCACCGTGAGAATATCACAGAGCAGGTTGCGCACGGCAAACGCATCTGGGAAGAGAATGATTGTGTTGGTTGCCACTCACTGCTTGGGGAAGGCGCATACTTTGCCCCCGAGTTGGGCAACGTTTACCCCCGTCGCGGCGGGCCATTTATTAAAGCATGGATGCAAGCCATGCCAACAAACACACCAGGCAGAAGACAAATGCCCCAATTTAACCTTTCAGAAGAAGAACTTGATGCCATTGTCGCCTTTCTAAAATGGACTTCCGAAATTAATACGGCCAACTGGCCACCAAACAAGGAGGGTTAAACAATGAAATATGCCTCACAAGCGGTTGCAAAACCGTATTTTATCTTTGCCATTATGTTATTTGTCGGACAAATACTGTTTGGCCTAATCATCGGTATGCAGTACGTTATCGGAGATTTTTTATTCCCAGAAATTCCCTTTAATGTTGCGAGGATGGTTCATACCAACCTATTGATCGTTTGGCTGTTATTTGGCTTCATGGGTGCCTCCTACTTTTTAGTACCGGAAGAATCAGAAACCGAACTCTACAGCCCGCTTCTTGCCAAAATATTATTTTGGGTATTTGCAGCAGCAGGGGTCGCAACCATTTTAGGTTACTTACTCGTACCCTACGCACGGCTTGCAGAGATGACTGGCAATGACCTATTACCAACAATGGGCCGAGAATTTCTTGAACAACCGACCATTACAAAAATTGGCATCGTCATCGTTTGTTTAGGGTTTTTATTCAATATTGTTATGACGGTGCTTAAAGGGCGAAAAACCGTTGTCACCATGATTTTAATCATGGGGTTAGCAGGTCTCTCATTATTGTTTTTATTCTCCTTTGTTAATCCCGACAACTTAGTATTAGATAAATTTTACTGGTGGTGGGTAGTCCATCTATGGGTTGAAGGTGTTTGGGAACTCATATTAGCCTCTATATTGGCCTTTATTTTAATCAAGACGACTGGTGTTGATCGCGAGATCATTGAAAAATGGCTCTACGTCATCATTGCCATGGCTTTAATTACCGGCATTATCGGGACAGGGCATCATTATTTCTGGATAGGAACCCCTGAATATTGGCAGCTATGGGGCTCTATATTTTCAGCCATGGAACCTATTCCTTTCTTCATGATGACGGTTTATGCGTTTAATATTTACAATCAGCGCAAACGAGAGCACCCGAATAAAGCCGCCGTTTTATGGGCATTAGGCACCTCAGTTATGGCCTTTTTAGGCGCAGGGGTATGGGGCTTTTTACACACACTCGCACCCGTTAATTACTACACCCATGGAACTCAAATTACTGCAGCACACGGTCACATGGCATTTTATGGTGCTTACGTCATGATTGTGCTGGCCATCATCTCTTATGCCATGCCCTTAATTCGTGGCAAAGCTGCGGCAAATAGCAATCAAGCCCAAGTCTGGGAGATGTGGTCATTCTGGTTAATGACCGTTTCAATGGTCTTCATCACCTTATTCTTAACAGGTGCCGGTATATTACAAACCTGGTTGCAAAGGGTCTCTGATACGCCAATGAGCTTTATGGCGACACAAGACCAGTTACAAATATTCTATTGGCTTAGAGAAATTGCAGGCGCCGTGTTCCTCATTGGCTTAGTCGTTTATTTAATCAGTTTCTTCATCAAAGGTGATGAAGAAGCCAGCGCATAACCCCAAGTCACCGCATGGGTAACTGACCTTACCCATGCGCTAAGGAGCACCTAAACGATGAATGCTAAAATATTACCACCCGAAAACCTTACAACACCTTATTACTTGCCTCACAATAATGAAATTGACTTATTTAACCATGCTTTTAACAAGCAATTGCCCGTACTCATTAAAGGGCCAACTGGCTGCGGAAAAACACGTTTTGTTGAATACATGGCAAAAAAATTAGATTTGCCTCTATACACGGTTGCTTGTCACGATGATTTAACCTCATCTGACTTGGTCGGCAGGCACCTAATACAAGGGCAAAATACGGTTTGGAATGATGGGCCCTTGACGAAAGCGGTACGCCATGGCGGCATCTGTTATTTAGATGAGTTCGTCGAAGCCAGAAAAGACACCACGGTAATTTTACACCCGTTATCAGATGACAGGAGAATATTACCTTTAGAACGTGCAGGAGAAATATTAAAGGCGCCTAAGAACTTCATGTTGGTGGTCTCTTACAACCCTGGGTATAAAAATGTATTCAAAGCATTAAAACCCAGCACTAGACAACGTTTTTTAGCCATGCGCTTCAACTACCCCAAAGCTGCCAAAGAACAAGAAATTGTTATGAAAGAATCTGGCATAGCACCATTTCGCGCGCAACAGCTTGTGTCTCTTGCCAATGCCTTTAGGAACATTAAAGATCAAGACCTTGAAGAAGGCGCCAGCACACGACTCTTAGTGTATACCGCACAACTGATTGAATCGGGATTCAACCCTATAGATGCCTGCATCGCCGGCCTTATTGAACCACTCACTGATGATGAGGAAACAATCGACGCTTTAATGTCCGTAGTTCAGGCGACCTTTGGGTAAAACAATGAAGATCAAAACACTTCGATTTCTCAGCCAAGGTTTGTTCTTTATTCTGATTGCATCAGCACCTTGGTTCGATATCTTTCGTTTTGACTACCCCAAGGGTAATTTAATCATTCTTGGTAACGACATTACCTTGAACCTAGCCTCAGGCCAAATTCCACCAAGCGAGATGTTTTTTATTATTGCAGGAAAAATTTTACTACCCTTGGTACTGTTTGCCCTGTTTATTTTAATCGTATCATACCGATATGGACGATTATATTGTGGTTGGGTTTGCCCACATTTTGCCGTTGTTGAAACCCTTAACGGGCTTTTTACTAAAAGCATCGCCAAGCCAACAATATGGGATCCTAAAGATAGCCCCCACTTACAACCTGATGGCACCAAAGCAACGCAGTCGACAATTTGGCTCGTTATCACCGTACTCACCAGTATTGGCTTTGCATTTTCGTGGGCTTTCTCCATGTTGGTCTATTTTTTACCGCCATTCGACACCCTAAACCAGCTATTGTCACTTAGCTTAGGAAAAGCACCCGCCGTATTTTTACTCGTCGTCACCACAGTACTATCAATTGATTTTATTTTTGCCCGACACCTATTTTGCCGCTTTGGATGTGCCGCAGGGTTGGTGCAAAGCATTGCTTGGATGGGCAACGACAATGCCAAAGGCATCACCTTAGATAAAACCAAAGCACAACTTTGTAAAACGTGCCCAAGTGCATGCGATCACGCTTGCCCTATGCGCTTAAAACCTAGAAGCATCAAGAAAAAACTCCTGAGCTGCACCCAATGCATGCGCTGCATTCAGGCGTGCGACAACGTACCTCGTGAAAACAAAGGGGCAATTTTACACTGGAAAAATCCACAATAAGGCTTAAACATGGAAGAAACCGTTGGCAAATTTTGGGATAAATGGGTTGTTAGCTCAGCCAGAACACAAAAACCCTACCGTCACATTAGAATCATTAAACAAACCTCTGCCCATATTTTACCGAGCAATGGGGGGCGAACATGCATTGAGCTTAAAACCTGCTCAGCCTTTTACTCATCGTGGAAAAAGACAGTTTTTACAACGGATTTCAGGCACAGGAAAACGCATCAGCCTTGCATGGCAAGACAGTGACGCACTGTACCTTCCTGAAAAAATCAGTTGGTTTAAAGACCCCGAACTCAACAAAGCTCTCTATTATTGGCTAGCCGCTTTATTGTCACACGAACAACAGCTGAACGTTCAGCCTGATAAAAATGATTGGTTTTCCAAGTCACAACAACTCACAAAATTGACTTTGCACCGTTTTCCAGGGCTAAAGCAGCGTTACCAACAACTGGTTGAAGCAACCTTACGATTACGCCCACACGTTACCGGTAACCAGGCTGCAGTCGCCCAAGAGCAAGCCATTGTAGATGCACTCAAAAACCCTGACATGCCCTTTGAGCGTGAGATCAACTTCAACCACCCATACCCCGTTATACTGTGGCTACACCCTCTGCCCCCCTCACAGGAAAAGCAAAAAAGATCAACACAGGTCCCCGTGGAACAAGCACGAAAAACGGCCACAAAACCCACCACAGAAAGCAAACGTAGACGCAAAGCCGAACGCGTTGAAAACCCTGAGGGTAAAGATGGTCTCACCATATTTCGCTATGAATCTATTTTCAGCTGGTCTGAATATCTCAAGGTAGATAGAACCACCGATGACAATGATGATGATAGCGACACCCTTAAAACGGCTGACGACATGGAGGTAATGAGTGTCTCACAAGATGCAAACGCCACCACAGCCTCCGTTCGTTTTGACTTAGATTTACCGTCAGCCGAAATAGATGATACAGAGCTACAAAACGGCATACTCTTGCCTGAATGGCATTATAAGAAACAACGTTATTCACCCAATCATTGTGAAGTCCAACTCTTCGTCAGCAAACACTGCGCGCCCATTGAGCTACCACAATACCTAGTAAAGTCTGCCAATAAATTAAAAAAAGAATTCTCAAGCCTAAATGCTCGAACTCAATGGTCTAGCCAACAAACTGAAGGGGAAGAACTTGATTTAGATGCCTACCTACAATTTAGAAGTGATTTAATGAGCGGAGGGTCAGTGCCAGAACCCCGTTTATTCAGGCAAAAGCAGCTCGACAGAAAAGACCTTTCTTGCTGCCTACTAGCAGACCTATCCCTTTCTACCGATACCTATATCGATGATGACAGGCGTATTATTGATGTGATTAAAGACAGTTTACTTCTGTTTACTGAGACCCTGCAGCACAGCCAGGATCAATTTGCCATTTATGGGTTCTCATCAAAGCAGCGTCAACATGTGAGAGTACACACGATAAAACAATTTGACGAAAAGTTCACTGCACAAATACGAGGCCGAATTGCACAGATAAAACCGGGATTTTACACCAGAATGGGGGCTGCCATTCGTTATACTAGCCAGCAGCTGCAACAACAAAACACCGAACAAAAACTCTTGTTACTCATCACCGATGGAAAACCAAATGACCTCGATCATTATGAAGGGCGTTACGGCATTGAAGACACACGGAAAGCCATCCTTGAGGCTAAACAAATGGGGCTAAAACCTTTTTGCATTACCATAGACCAGCAAGCAAATGATTACTTGCCACATTTATTTGGTCACCATGGGTTTAGTGTGATTCACAAACCAGAACAGCTGCCAAACCAGCTCACCCAGCTTTATGCCATACTCACTAAACCGGGTGCATAAAAGTGGCCATTTTAAAAAAACGTTACTGCACATTCGAGCACGTTTTACGACCCTCACCTAACCCTGCTGAGAAAGCAGAAATACCCGTGCTTTTTAAAGGAATAAACAGCTTTTCATGGCGCTTGCAATAGCGTTTCACCTTCAAGCAAGCATCATGGCTGACACAAGTAACAGGGCACATCACAAAATCAGCCCGCTTGAGCATTTGGTCTAAATTAGCTGTATTACCATCTAAACCACCGTCATGGTAATGAAACTGCCCTTGCTCCTCTTCCACGATCATTCGCATTCTGGCACAACTGCTCGGTCGGCCACCCACATAAAGCACATTATAATCATCCACCTCGTCACTAAGATCACCCACAGGACAATCATTCACACATTCAGACAATTGAACAACCTGAGCGTGTAACTGATGCTTCTCAAGTTGTAATGCTGTGCGCTCTTTTTGCCAAGCCAATTGATCTTGCTCATAACTCGATTGACGCTCTTCAAGCTTTTGCACTTGGCTCTGTAAATACACCACTTTTTTACAGCTTTTTGGGTCACTGACATTAGGTGCATCAACGGCTCTTGCTTGCGCCTGAGGCACCAAAACATTGGATTTTTTCAAAGATTGATAGTCATTCTGCAGCTTCGTTATTTTCTCAGCTTGCCTAAGCACACGAGATTGCAATTTTTCATTATTCGCTTGAAGATCATCACACCGTTGGCGTAACGCTTGAACCTCATACACATCAACCAATTTTTCTTGCGCCATTTGGTGCGTTAACATGTGAATATCACCATGAGCATCACTCCACACAGACTGCCCTAATGGATGACGCATCACCGCCCAAAAAGAATCAACATATAGTCCGAGCTTTAAGTCTTCTTGCCAGGCATTAAGCAGATCATGCCGACATTGAATTTTACGATAGCGCTTAATTGTTTTATCAAACTGTTTATTGAGCAGTTTATTGAGAAATTTAGATAACCCTGCATGCTGACCAATAGCATGTACAACACGGTGATGCAGTTCATAGTCCGAGTGAACCCCCTGCACTAACTCAAACCGCTGCGCGGCCTTTTTAAGCAGCTGAATATCAATACAAGTACCAATAACAGCACAATGATACATCGCAGGAAGCTCAGCTAATAAATAGGGTTTACTTCTCTGAGGCGGGTGAGCATTTTCACATCGGGTAACTAGACACATAAACATTGACTCGTTTTATAGTTGTAATTTAAAAAGCTTATTTCTAAAACTCTTTCACCAATCCCAATCGTTCAAGCGGCGATAAACTTTCATCAACTAAATCTTCTAAACAAATTTCGCCCGCATCTAGTAACGTGAAAACCTTATCCCTACGCCACTGCAGTACAACGTCCCCCGTCACGGCGTCTAATAATTGAATCAGTGGATTTTTTTGTTCCAACCAAAGGTTAAGTATGAACTTCATCGTAAACTCCTTAAAATATATAGATCTAAATGATAATGATTTGCATTAAGAATAACACCAAAGAAACGATTGTCAAGCTCCTGGAAGAAACACCAAACCACAGGTATACTTCCGATAAAAAAAAGGTACCAAAAGAATGTCTTTCGATGCACAAGCCCCTCTTTATCTCTGCGGCCTTTTTCTGGCTTACCATGTCGTCCTAGCCTATCTCACCTCCAGTAAACCATTGGCCACTCAGCAAGGCCGAAGTAACCACATGAGATACGACTGGGTGCAAGGCGTAATGGCAAACCACAATGATATTTTGGCGATACAAACCCTACGCAACTGGACAATGGCGGCAACTTTCCTCGCCTCAACAGCCATCCTAATCGCTTTTGGTACATTGAATTTGGTCATTACCACTGAAACGGCTCCTGTACATATGCACTTATTCCCCAGTGCTAACCAATTTTGGGTCTTAAAGCTGTTTATTTTATCGGGCAACTTTATCTTGGCCTTCTTTCATTTTGCCTTAGCCATTCGTTACTACAACCATGCAGGCTTCTTAATTAATGTCCCCGGAACAGAGGTTCTACCACGGTCAATAGATCGCTCTGCCTGCACAGTGAACAAAGGGGCACGCCACTATACCTACGGGATGCGCCATTATTACTTATCTGTCCCCATCGTTTGTTGGTTATTTGGCACGGAATTTTTATTAGTCTCAGGTGTCATACTGCTACTCATGCTCATTATCATGGACTACCGTCACTAATGCCTCAGCCGATTTTAGCCGCGCACAACTTAGTCAAACACTATAAAACACTGTGTGCTGTCGATAATGTGAGCTTAGAACTTACCGAGGGGCACTGCTTAGGACTCCTTGGCCCTAATGGTGCAGGCAAAACAACCACCATCGAAATGCTTGAGGGCATTGTCACCCCAACCACTGGTGAAGTACTGTATCAAGGGAATGCGCTCGGAAAAGCCTTTCGCAACCAAGCCGGCATCATGTTTCAAGCTACCGCATTACAAGATTATATTACGGTTAAAGAATCCCTTGTCTTATTTAGTCAGCTTTACCCGAACACCGTCCCTTTAGAGCAACTGATTGAAACCTGCACCTTACAATCATTCTTACATCAAGATAATCGCAAGCTTTCTGGCGGACAAAGGCAGCGGCTATTGTTAGCACTTGCACTGGCCAACGACCCAACGGTGCTCTTTTTAGATGAACCCACCACAGGGTTAGACCCACAAGCCAGACGTAACTTATGGACACTCATTGATACCGTTAAAACACAAGGAAAGGCCATATTGCTCACAACCCATTATATGGATGAGGCCTATCAACTGTGCGACGAGCTAGTCATCATGGATCACGGCAAAATCATTGCCCAGGATACACCTCAAGCACTACTACAACAGCATTTCAGTGAGTCTATCTTACAGTTACCTGCAGCCGCTTTACCGAACAACATAACACTTACAGAGGTGCGCTTAAAACATCATACAGAGCGCACAGAAATTCTGACAAAGAACATTGATACCACGATAAAAGAGCTTCAATCCCAAAATATCTCATTGGCGCAGCTGCAAATAAGAGAGCATACGTTAGATGATTTATTCCTTGAAATTACCGGACATGAGTTAAGACAATAAATGGCAAAGCGATTGTGGGCCGTCTTCATGGCCAGAAATATAGAGTTTATCCGTGACCGAACAGCCCTGATTTGGAGCCTGTTTTTCCCGTTATTACTTATTTTGGCCTTTGCCTTTGCATTTTCAGATGATGCCCGAGAAAGCCAACATGTTGCCGTCTTTGGCACGCAACCGGACACTGGATTTTTTCAGTTAAAGCACATCACATGGCACCCAGTAACCGATCTTGATGTTGGCAAAAATAAAATTTCCAGGCATCAATACGACCTCCTTATCAATACCAACACCCAGCAATTTTGGTATAACCCCGATTCCACCAAAGGCTATTTTCTCAGCCAAATTTTATCCACCAAAGGGTTCAAGCAAAATACCATTGAAGGCGAAGCCATTCGTTATGTCCACTGGGTCATCCCAGGCATCATCACGATGAACATGATGTTCAGCGCTTTATACGGGGTTGGATTTGTGATCATTCGCTACCGAAAAATAGGCGTATTAAAACGCTTAAAAGCCACTCCACTCAGTGCCTTTGAGTTTTTAACCGCACAAGTCCTTTCTCGTTTAGCGGTGATTCTTGTCACCTCTATCTTGGTCTTCTTATGCGTGGCCTGGGTGATAGATTTCCCCATGCGAGGTAGTTATTTAGATTTACTTATTTTATACGGTATTGGCAGCCTAAGCATGATCAGCTTAGGGTTAATCTTTGCCTCAAGGATCGCCAACGAAGAGATGGCCAATGGCGTACTTAACCTCATTACTTGGCCAATGATTTTACTCTCTGGCATCTGGTTTTCAGTGGATAACCTCCACCCATCCATTCAAACCATCGCCCACTTACTCCCGCTCACCCACATCACAGAAGGTGCAAGAGCCATCATGATAGATGGCCAAGGGTTGTGGGAGATTGCAGATAACTTGTTATTTTGTGTCGCCACAGCGGTATTATTTTTAGCCATCGGCGCTTATTGGTTTGTATGGGACCAACAGTAACGCAACCTTTTTTAGTCCCCCCTATATTCAAACAGACTGTAGATAAATCGCCATTCCATAACAGCAGTGTTAAACTCCCTGCACACAAGGAATACACTGACACGGACACGTATGAACAAAGTAATTAGACTCATCCTCATCGATGCATATAAAGATGGGGACATTGTCAAAGTTGACCTCGATGGTAATACCAACCTTAACGGGGATAATGGCGCAGGAAAAACCACCCTCTTAAAAATTGCCCCGATCTTTTATGGCGCAGCCCCAGGTAAACTTGTCCGCCGCACAGGCAATATTGACTCCTTTGTCGACTACTACCTCAAGCACCTTCATAGCTACATCATTTTTGAGTATGAACGTGAAGGCGACACCATGATGGTTGCCATTTATCGCCGTAACGCCAATGAAAAAACAGCCTATTACCGATTCATCCATTCCCCTTACCAAAAATCACTTTTTTTTGGTGCAGAGAATGATAACGACAAAGTCATTGAGGGCAGCAAACTCAGCAGCCACTTAAAATTAAATAATATTGAGTGCTCAGGTGCTATGAGCGGCGAAGACTACAAGCTCGTGATGCAAAGCAACACGACTTATAATAGCCACGACCGCAAAAAGAACAAACGTATTAACCAGTATCGCCGGCAATACTCCTTTTGCAGACAAGGCACCAACATGGACAATGTTGACCTTATTACCACCGCGATCTTAGGACGAACACCCAGCTTATTCGGCATCAAAGAAATCATCAAAACCATACTGCTCAACACAGAAGCCATTGCAGACAGTGAAATCAAATTACAAACCTCAGCAAAAAACCTACAGGACTGGGCCAACAATGTTAGCTCCTATCAGGATTTTGACCAAAAACTACATTTAATAGACGCATTAAACAACTGCAAAGCAGATTACGATAACTGTAAAAATAGTTTAAATACGGTTTACAGTATCGCCAGCGCACAAACTCAACAGTTAGCCAGCACTACGGAACACAGTGATACTGCGGTTAAAAACAGTGAAATAGAACTACAGAAAAGTTTACAAAAATTGGCCAGTGAAACAGATGTATTTCAGCAGCACTCATCTGCCCTCACCCACCAAATTGAAAATCACCAAAAAGATGTCACCGTGCTTACCAAAGAACACGATGAGTGGCAAACAAAGCAAGTTGAATCATTAAGACAATTGCATCAGCAACTCCCAGAACATCAAGCCGAAAAAACCCAAAAAGACCTACGCTTAAAGCAAATCACAGAAGGTGCTAGCGACATTGTTCAGCAATATGATCAGCTCATTGCTGACCAAAATTCAAACCAACAACGCAAACAAAATGAACTCAACACACAAAACAATCAAATTTCAAGCGACGCTAAAGACCAAAAAGCCCAGCTGACCGAGCGATATAAAGACAAGCGCGCAACAGAACATCAACACTATGAGCAACAGCTAGAAAACTTTGAACAAAACATTAAAACGGTCTGGCAACAACACGCCAGTATCGAAGCACAAATACCACTGTGCCAAGCACCGAGCACTTTACTAAAAGAGCAACACCAGCTCCGTGAACACATCAACTCTGCTCACCAAAAGAGCCACCACTTTGACGAGTCATTAGAACAAGAAAACCATGCACAGCAGCAGAACAACGCCGCCATTACAGCACTTGCAGAAAGGTACCACCAAGAACAACAAGAAAAAAGGCAGCTCACAAGTGACTATGAGTCGATAAAACATTTGCTCTCAGAGAACAAAGGCAGCTTACTCAATTTTTTAAGAGACAACCACCCAAGCTGGACAGAAAATATCAGTAAAGTCATCCCTGAGGCGCTATTACTTCGCAAAGATTTGCAACCTGAGGTGAGTGATACAACCAACACAAGCTTATATGGCGTACAACTTGACTTAAGTAGTGTTGAGACACAACGCGCAGCAGATGAAGCAAGCCTACTCAAAACACACCATACTATGGCGCAAAAGAGCACTGAGCTTGATAGCAGAATCCAGCAATCAGAACAAGACAATAAACCCTTAATTAAAAACCAACAGGCTTTATCACAGACAATTAATACACTATTACAAAACAAAAAAGCACATCAAAAAAGCATTACTAATGCACAAATTGAGCTAAAACAACTCACGGATAAAATACAACTGGCCATTGCGAGCGAAAAACAAACACTCTCCAGCCAAGCGAAAGCCATTAAAGTCAAAATCACCTCTCAAGAACAACACAAACGAGATTTAACAAAACAACACCACAACCAGCTCAAGCAAATAGACCGACAAGAAGCGGATGAAAAACACGACATCACTGAAGCCTGTATTGAACAACTTGGCCTCATTCAAAAGCAATTCAACGAACATTCAGCAGAACACCTATTAGCCCTCAAAACACTAGAGCAAGAAAAGCTACAAGCACTGGCACAAAATGGGGTCGATACCAATACGGTTAAAGCCCTTGAGTCCCAACTGAAAACAGTGCAACAAAAGATCAAACAAGCACTCAGTGCAGAAACAACCATTAAGGATTATGAGTATTGGCAGCAGCACCAATGGTCTAGGCACAGTGAAATCATCCAAATTATTGATGCCAACAACCAGCAACTAGACCAAATTAATCAACAATGGCAACACGATAAAGCCAACCAAGAAGCACACATCACGTTTTGTAAACAGCGCTTGCAACAACACAAAACAACACTCAGCACACAACAAGCAGAACTCAATAAACTGCTCAACTTAAATGAGCAACTCAAAGATGATAATGCCGCTTACCAAACAACAGACATTAACATCACCTCATTACATACCGCCGAATGGCTGATGAACGAATACCTACAGTTAAAAGATCAACTTAGGCAATATCAAAATACCGGCAGAAAACAATATAATTCCTTAATCAAAACCATGAAACAGCATATTAATAGCTCTGCCGAGCAGTATGCCAATCGAATGGAAGCTGAAATTAGCAAACTACAACACCTTCCTGAAGAGTATTGGTTGCATAGTGTTGAACAATTAACCCAATATGCTGAAACAGGCCACCGTGAAGATAAAGACAACTTAGTCATTTACTTCCAAGGGCATGGTGCCAACATCACCGATTATTTCAGCAAACTGAAAGACACCGATAAAAAAATCAATGGCATTGGCAATAAAATAACCCACCGTATTTCAGAGCTCAGCAGTAACATTAAAGAGTTAGGTGAGCTGGAAGTGAAAATATCGTCAAAACTCACCACACTAGATTATTGGCTCTACCTCGAAAAATTCAGCGAGCGGTACACCACTTGGCACAGCCGAGACCACGATGTACTGCCAGATGACGACTTGATCGAGCAACTGAAAAATATTGCCGACATTATTGCAGAAACAGGCTTGAATATTTCTATCATTAACCACTTTGACGTAACCATTTACGTAACAGATCAAGGTAAAAAAACACATGCAAGAACAGATGACGAGTTAAAAAACATCAGCAGTACGGGTTTGTCTTACCTCATCATCATTATGATTTACACGGCGATGGCAAATATGCTTCGAGGCCGCTCTGAAACCAGCCTCATTTGGCCAGTTGATGAACTGAAAAACTTCTCTGAAGATAAAATTGATAAAATCATGCAGTTCTTAAATCGCTACGACATCACCATTTTCAGCGCCTTTCCAGACCCAGACCCCGACGTCTTCAAACATTATCAACACAAATACCTCGTTGGCAAAGGTCGGCAACTCATCAGCTATGCCCTTTCTGATATTGACTACTCTATCCAGGATTTATTTAAGGAGGAGCAAGCATGAGAATTCGTCGCATTTTAACTCACTTGCTTGATGGCCAGTTTATTTGTCAAACAACAGAGCCCACCTTGTTTACGGCTCTGCAATCAGAAACAACACACGACATTGTTAATACAACGCTCAGCACACTAGGTTACGAGTTAAGAGGCACATTACAACCAGCCCCTGAAGAAGAACAAGAAATATCAGGCATGGCCTATTATGCTGCTTACGCCGATTACGATGACAAACAGGATCAACAAAAAATTCTCAAACAATGTCAAGATCTGCGTGACCAGGTGTCTCCCATCATGGACTTCATACTCTTGTTAATGCGGACACAGGGAAAAGATGGGGTATTTTTAGAAGGCGATACCCTTCGCTTTAGTGAGTTACTCAGTGCTATCGAAAATGAAAGCACATATCAAGCTGAGCTAAAAACCATCAGTCATTACCCATTGTTCAATAACCGTAAAGTAGAAAAAAATCACGACCGGCTCAACATGGTGCTCACCACACTAGAGAAGGAAGGCTATATTACCCTTAAAAATAAAGAGTCCATGATTTACCAATTCTGTGGAAAAATCAGCCATTTCTACAACACCATCAGCTTTATTCTGGAGCATGAAGACATCCCCATTAATGAAGATGGAATACTCACCGATGACACACCCGAGCTTAACTTGTAACCTGATATGAATGATATAGAGCGTTTAAAATTATTTGGCAAAGCATTGAGCCAAAATGCCGACATCATCACGCAATTGTGTGATGACAATATCGGAGATGTTTTTGTCGATGAGCCTCAATCTCATTGGCCTTTTTTACTCCAACACGACATCATTTATGGTGACAACATATCAGGCTTTGTTGCCGCCAATTTACTCTACGATATTCACGACACGCTAACCCAGGTCAGCAGACGAATTAGCCATATTCCAGACATACAAGACTGGATGGAATCCATGCAGCATAGTGTCGAAAGCTATAAACGCCAAAAAGGTCTCATGGATCAAACACAACAAGCTGAGGCATTAAAACGCAAAGCGGATATCTCTCGGATGACGACCCTGCTGATTGGTGGCTTAAGAGAAGAAGTGCAAGAACTGGAGCACCTGGTTGAAAATCAATTTGGTTATGTCAGCAGCCTGTTTGAGAAACAAAAAGAAAATGAATTTTTCTTAAGTAAAGCAAAGCGCACACTCGATAAACTCACCGCCATTAATGCGGAATGGAGTTTACGTCTGGCAGGTGATGACACTTACCTTTTTGCCTTATTACACACCAAACTCATTAATGAGATGGAACATTTTCGCAACCGCTTAACCACCATCGTAAGCCAAATGCGAAAAATCTTATGGGTATTAAGAGATACCAACCGCCTCACCCGTAAAATCAGAACCTTAAGCCAGCACATCAAACAACATGGCATGCCTGAATTAGACATCCCTATCAGCACTTTGAGCCACAGCGCTTTTAATCACATTCAGCCACAGCAGCATACAGCACATATCGACACCTTAAATGACAGCGACCAGAGTTGGCTGAAGAAATTGGTCAAACGACTGAAACCAAGAAAAACGACCCAGAACACACTACCAACTGAACACGCCAACCCAAATGTCGTCGAAACCGATCACGGCCAAATACACATCCCAGTGCATTTATTCATGACCCACTACAAACCCTTTATGCTCAGCGCTAAAAATCAGGCACAATCCGCTAAAGCATACTGGGAAAAACACGGTATAGCAGAATACGACGTTGATTTATGGTTATGGTGGCTACATAAGAAAGTCAGTGCAGATGCCCAAAAACCTGACATACCGTACCAACTGAACATTCAAGAGATCGCGAAAATAGAAGGCGACTTCACCGGCAACAAACTTATTTTTGATGTTATGGTGACGGCATTGCTACCCGAATAGCTTCAACTCGCCGGCGATTCACACCAAAATCACTGTGTCCTGTCCGTGATGCAGAACGCACATGAACCACTTGTTGCTCAGCATCAAATAAAAACTCAACATCATCTACATAACGGATGAGAAAGGAGGTCACTTGAGCATGCAAATACACCTCCGTTTCTGTCACCACTTCAACCCTAGGCAACATCAACAAAGCCGCCTTAGCATCCGCTAAAGACCCTTTTAACACAGCAATGGTGTGCCGTTTATCAGATGCATCCGCAAATGAATTCACACAATTAGGTGACTTAGGGCAAGCAGATAAACGCCCCGATTCAGCTCCAATTGTTACAGGCTTCTGCCCACTACAACCAAACATAACAAAGCTCACTAACAAAAGTTGAATTGTTCGCCATACAATAGCCATTCACTGTGCTTCCTCATCATTTGCTAACATAGGTTGACGCTTGAGTTTGTTCAGCCCTGAGATTAACATAGTCCTCATCACTAGCAGTAGCGAATCATCCCTAAAGCCGATGAACAATCTCAACAATAACACACAACGCACCCATCACCTTTTTGTTGATGCTAGCAGACAACAAATCCTAGCCGACCCCGACAATACGCTGTTATTTTTTGCTGCCATCACCGCTATGACAGTATTTTTAAACGGAATTTTTAGCCACTCCCCTCAACAATCATCATGATCGATATCTACAGCATTAAATATGGCGGACGCTTAATCCATGCTGTAGAAGATGATTTTGGCAGCATTGAAATCATCGATATTCAGCAAAGCCTCCGCAGCATGCATTTTGGCAATAGCACGCAGCAAGCCACCATGTCCCTTGAAAACCCAAACCAACTCATCCACCAGTATACAGAGGCCATGCTGCTCCCTTTGTGTTGGCTCACTCCAAACCGAACACTCATGCTTGGACTTGGTGGCGGCTCTATGGCCAAATTCATCCACCATCATGTCCCCGGTGGCCACTTAGATGCTGTTGAGCTTCGACACAGTGTTGTGCAACTCGCTCACGATTACTTTCAACTGGCAGAGCCAAACGACAGCCTGAGCATACACACAGAAAAAGCAGAAGAGTTTATCTCAACAGCAGATAACAAGCCGTATTACGACCTCATCATTGTAGATCTATTCTTAACGAAGCAGAACGCCACAGTCACCATTCCACTCACACAGCACTTAACCAAACTCAAAAGCATGCTAACCAAAACAGGCCAAATCTGCATCAACATTATGGGCCACCACTTTAAATATAATGGCTACCAACAACTACAAAAATTATTTCCTAAAGCACTCTACGTCGTGACGGCTGATGTGAATAATTTTATTCTAATCGGCGGAAAACAGCCTATTCCGGAATCTAAAACCATTGATTTTTCTGGCAAAGAAATACAATACAACCTGCCCTTTCAAGAACACTACAGCAAACTCACTAGACAACGATAACAGGCTAACCTCATGCGAATGCTACTCACCTTGCTCATCTTTCTCAGCTTAATACCGCAAGCACACGCAAAAACCCTTTTTGTGTTAGGCGACTCAATGGTCGACAGCGGCAACATGAAAATATTAACGCTTGGAATTCTCCCCTATAACCCTCTCGGGCGATTTTCTGACCATAAAAATTACGCTGACTATGTCGCAGAACGCCACCAAATAACCCTCACTCCAACCGTATTAAAACCAGGTAATAATTACGCTGTTGCAGGTGCAACAGCAACGGGTAACGTTAATTCAGTCTGGTTAAATGCCAGTAAAACAACGGGGTTTGATGATCAGGTGAAGGCCATTATCCAAGATGACAACGTACACCCAGAGCATGTTTACCTCATTAATATTGGTACGAATGATCTGCTCGGCATTGCCTACCAAGCGCATAAGGCTTACATCAAAACCCAGACATCCAGTAGAACACTCATTGAAGACAAAATAGACCCCGTTGTTAAGCAAATTACAGAGCAGCTAAAACAATTACAAAATGCCGGTGCCAAACAGCTCATTATTGCAAACATTGCCCCTTTCTATTTATTACCCAGAATTCACAATAATTTACAGCATGTGAAAAACAAAAGTATGATGACAGCTGAAGCCAACCATATTAGCACCTACTTTAATACACAGCTTTTAAGCGCACTCAAGAAACAACAGATTCAATACACCCTTACCGACATTCACCAAATTTACCGGCAACACGTTAATGAGGAAGGCAGGCTCATCGCAACCCAAGAGAAAGCCTTTATTGATGATTTGCACCCGTCTGCAGCCCTTCACCGCATTATTGCCAAATATATACAATTGCCTCTGAACTAAAGGCATTCATTTGCCGAGGCCTTCTAAATTGCTCCTTTGTATAAAGCCACTACAGCTAACAATGTCCAACTGCCAACAACGCACTCTAAACGTTAAAATCACAGCTATACTTATGCCACCACATTCTCTAATTATAAGGAAGAGCCCATGACTAAGTTGTTCAATATCATTGCTGTTAGCCTAATGAGCTTCAGCTTTTTTGCTGTCGGCATGCTCAGCACAACCGATGCATTTGCCAAAGACTGGTACGTTTCAGCCAACAAAGGAAAAGGTAAAAAAGGCAGTAAGAAACGCCCCGCAAAAGATCTTGGTAATATTACCAAACGCCTGAAAGCGGGTGACACCGTACATATCGCCGGGGGCACCTATCTTGGCCGTGGTAAAAATGGTTCAACCGTGATTACCGTACCCGTTTCAATCATTGGCGGATACGATGAAAGTTTTACTAGTCGAGACCCATGGGGCGCTCACAAAACTGTGCTTTCAGGGTTGAATAGAAACAACAAAAACTGGGTATCAAGCCCAACATTGATGATTGATTTAAACAAATACCGTGGCAAGCTGATGCCTGCGATTATGGTTGATGGCCTCATCGTTGATAATGCCGATCGTAACCGCTACAAAACAGACAAACAATTGGCCATCGTACGCACAGCCAACCCCAAAAAAGGCGACATGCCAACCCCTGACCGTGGCGGTTTAATCGTGAGCGCAAGCAAAACGGGTAACTTCCAAGAGACTTGGAACATCACCGTACAAAACTGTGTTGTTATGAATACCGCACCAACCCAAGGCGCATTAAGTGTTTCCGCATACAAAGGCTCAAAAGTCACTGTGCGTAACAACATCGTTATGAATAACACAGGGTATGGCATGCTCATTGGCAGTAAATTCATGGGCAGCGACAACTACCCTGCGTTCACTGTCGAAAACAATACCGTTCTGTTCACTTGGAAGTATGACTCTTATGTGCAGAGCATGCCCGGAAGCGCAATTGGCTTTGACCAAACCACAACCTCAACAGTTAAACACAATGTTTTTGCGATGACCGACCGGTTTGCGGTTGATAACATCAAAAAAGCCAACATTTTACTGGCTGAAAACTTAATTTTAGGCAATGTAGAAGCAGACTACCTCGAATTTAACACTCGTATCAATTTAGCGGATATTGAAGATGAGGCCGAAGCACTCCATGAAGACTCGTTCGACAACGTGGCAGATAAAATCACCATCCCCGTCTCCGCAGAATGGGCTAAAAATTATGGCGCTCGTGTTTTAATTGACCGTAATGCAGCTGAAGCCGACATTAAAGTTCAGCAAACTCGTGCTAACGACTTACGTTCTATTTTAGGTCTACCTTTACAAGCCGATGATTTAAAAACAGAAGAAAGCCCTGTGTGGCTACACAGACTATCGATTGATGATGCGATTAAAGCAGGCTCTAGTGCCTACCTAGGGAAGTATGGCGCAAGCAAAGCAAACATCAAGTAAAAACGAGCTAAATCACCATCACAAAAGGCCTCAGTAAGTGAGGCCTTTTTTTTGCCAAAAGAACGTCCATAGACTACGCTTAACAGTATTAAAAATACGGTTAACTCACACAGTGGTTACTCATGGGCATTACTACCTTTCGACACAATACTCAGCTAACGATCTACTTATTAATCCACTCATCAACACTAGATGGCAGGTTAATCCAAGAGTTTAGAGATAGCTACGCAAATATTGATAACATTACCGAATACCTAATCGACCTTGAAAATGTGCAGCATATCGACAGTGCCATCATGGGTTTGTTACTGGTTTTATACGGTGAAATGAAAGAACAAAAAAACCAGGCGACACTTAAAATCATCAACGCGGCACCACATATCCTAGACATCTTACTCAACGCAAAAATCAACGAATATTACGAGATTGTCTAAGGTTTGCAGTGACTTATACTAATGTTTTAGGACCATGCTCTACGGTACTCATTATTGAAGATAATGTCATGAACCGTACCATTCTTAAAAAGCATTTAACTCGACTGTCCCTCACGGTTATTGAAGCTGAAGATGGCTTAATTGCATTAGAAAAACTACAAACACACGCCGTTGATTTAATCATTACCGATATCATCATGCCCAACTTAACCGGCATTGAGCTTTTAAAACGATTAAAACAACATACAACCTTTAAGCACATCCCAACGATTGTTTGCTCCTCACTCGATGAAATTGATACAGTTGTAGAATGTATACAGCTTGGCGCAGATGATTATCTAATCAAACCATTTAACAAAGTCATTTTGCAAGCACGTGTTAAATCCTATTTAGAGCGTAAATTGTCAAGAGATCATGAACAAGCACTCTATTCAGAGCTTCAAGAAACACAGCGTCAACTCACACAAGAATTGTCAAGTGCCGCTAACTATATTACCTCCTTGATTCCGGCTAAAATTGAAGAAGATATTCGCACCGACTGGTATTTCAAAGCCTCATCAGGCATTGGTGGTGATGCCCTTGGCTACCATAATTTAGGTGACGATTATTTTGCCTGCTTTTTATTAGATGTGAGTGGGCATGGCGTTGAATCAGCGATGCTTGCTGTCACTGTACTAGATGTCCTTAACTACTCCATTCTACCCAACGTTGATTTTACCAAACCAGGGCAAGTTGCTCACGCCCTACACACACGCTTTGAAATGAAAAAGCACAACTTTAAATACTTCACGATCTGGTATGGCGTATACCACCGCCCATCATCCACCTTACATTATTGCAGTTGCTGGCACCCTGCAGCCTTACTCATTCAAGATAACAAAAAAGTTCAACCGCTTAATATTGGTGGGCCAGCCATAACGGGCTTTGAACACAGGGACTATCCTGAAGGCCAGGTTAAAATCAACCAAGGCGACCAACTCATCATGTTTTCTGATGGTATATATGAAGTATACCCTCAGGAACAAACCGCCAGCTTCAATGATTTCAGTGACAAGCTGTGTGCATTATCAAGTCAGCAAAAACTCACCCCTGCAAACATTGTTAAAGATGTCATGTACAGCAATCAAATCAACCAGTTCGATGACGACATCTCCATTCTAGAAATAGAATTTGTAAACGTGTCAAGTTAGCTGCAAGACTGAACGGTGAACCTGCACATTAACATGTTAAGATGGGTTAATCCTCAAAGGAAACCTCATGGACAAAACCCTCTTAATTGCAGACGATGACCCACACATTCGAGATGTTCTCAGGTTTGCACTACAGCAAGCAGGGTACGGTGTTATTGAGGCCTGCAACGGCGAACAAGCACTGACGTTATTTCAACAAGAGCAACCAGACTTACTGATCCTCGACATCATGATGCCCGAACTCGACGGCACGGAAGTCTGCCGAAAAATAAGACAAAGTTCAGACGTCCCTGTCTTTTTTCTATCCGCAAAAGATGATGAGTTTGACCGGATCCTCGGATTAGAGTTAGGGGGTGATGATTACATCACCAAACCCTTTAGTCCTAGGGAATTGGTCGCCAGAGTGAAAGGCATGCTACGACGTTTAGATGGCCATTTAGCCACACCCACTCAAAAAGACAATACCACTTTAGAACACAAACAACTGCACATCAATTTAGAGCAATATAAAGCATACTGGGATAATCAAGAGCTCATTTTCACTGTGACTGAATCTGGCATACTTCGGACATTATTAGCCAAACCCAACAAGGTATTTTCCCGTGATGAACTGATGAATGGCGCCTATGATCATCACGCAGTAGTCAGTGATCGTACCATCGATAGCCATGTGCGCCGAATACGCTCAAAGTTTAAATCTGCCGGTGGTGACCCTATAGAAACGGTTCACGGCATAGGCTACACCTTATCATGACTTTTAGGCCGAGAATCACAAGAGTATTACTTGGCATCAACCTAATGATCATGGTTTTACCCCTTGCTGGTATTGGAGTATTACGGCTCTATGAGAATACCCTCGTCAGGCAAACCGAAACTGAACTCATCGCACAGGCCGCTTTTATTGCCGCAACTTACCGCGCATTTATCAAACAAAACATCGCTGATGTACCTGAGCATTATGGCCTAAGCATTACCCCTGCTTGGCAACCAGCGTATCAAGCCGATAAACGTTGGCGACCACAACCCGGCATACTGGATTTAGCAACTGACGACATTCACCCAACCCCAAAAGATGCACGGCTCACTGAAAACGTTGCCGACCAGCCAGCCATCACAGTGGGCGCTTTATTAACCCCCATATTGCAAGATGCTCAAACTACCACACTAGCGGCCATTCGCGTCACAAACCATCAGGGCATCGTAGTTGCATCAACAGGCTCTGAAATCGCATTATCGCTACAACACCGAATAGAAATACAACGTGCGTTACAAGGTGAAACCGTCCGCCTGTTACGACAACGCATCTCCGATGAACCGTCACCGCCCTTATTATCCATCAGCCGAGGGGCGAAAGTCCGCGTGTTTATTGCCATGCCAATTATTTCTGACAACAAAGTCATTGGTAGCATTCTCCTTTCCCGAACCCCAAAAACCATTATGAGTACACTACATGGGAAACGGCATCTACTTTATAGCACCATCATACTGCTCATGCTGATCGTCATACTGCTCTCGGTGTTTACTGCAAAAACCATTAGCCGCCCCATGAAAGCATTAATGACTCAAGCTAACTTAGCAAAACAGGGTAAACTTGATGCCATCACCCCACTGACCTCCCCCGGCACCATTGAGATGGATGAGCTTTCTAAAGCGGTAGCTGATATGGCCAAAAACCTGCAAGACCAAACCCGCTACATCAGAGATTTTGCCGCCCATTTATCCCATGAATTTAAAACGCCGATTACCGCTATTCAGGGGGCGGTTGAATTATTAGAAGAATATGCAGCAACAATATCAGATAGTGACCGGAAACAGTTTTTATCCAACATCAAGCATGACACAGAAAGAATGAATCAGCTAGTACACCGATTATTAGAGCTGACCCATGCTGATATCGCAACCAATACAGGGGCAAGCTGCTACTTAAATGATGTCTTACTCACCACTATAAACCAAGCACAGCTTGCGAGACGCCATATAACCACTATCACACCAGCGCAAGGAATCCGACTAGCCATATCAGAAGAAGCATTAACTGCAGTCTTGCAAACTCTGGTTGAAAATACCATTCAACATACCAAAGATGACACACAAATCGTTATTTCAACCCAGTATTCAGTTACGAACCCACAATTAACGTTATGGGTTCAAGATACCGGAGCGGCAATATCACCTACCAATGCCAAACAAATGTTCACCCCATTTTTCACAACCGGTAGAGTACAAGGCAATACAGGGCTAGGATTAGCCATTGCAAAGTCACTATTAACGACTTATCAGGCCACCATTAGATTTTCAGCAGAAGAAAAAATCACCACATTTATCATCACGATTCCATTGAGCGATTAACTACCCTCCGAAGTAACACAATCGCTCATTATTCAACCACAGAACCAATAACAATAATCACTGCGATATCAAATTGCTCCTCCACCTGATCAAGCATGTCATCGTATGCCACATGAACGAACCCATCGACAATCAGTCATGCTGCGTTAGTTTTTAGCGCTCGAAAAATATGAGCTCATCCAGTCATACATTTGTTTGACTGTTAACTCGCTCAATAACACTTGTTCAAACACGCTGCCAGGGTCTTTCTCTTTATAGGAAAATTGATAACTAATACTATCTGGCGCTTGATCATGCAGGACAATAATTATTCGCTTACCACTTTTAAGGCAATCTATAGTCATAACATCTGCGGGAACACCATTTTCTCTCATGTTATGACTCACCCCTACAACAGGGTCTATCTCTTTAAAGTTTTGCTGTATTTGTGTGTGTGCTTCAGTAGCAAGATCACATAAGTCAGATAACTGTTTGTTCATGTCGGTGAGCACCTTTTAACGAGTCAATCAAATTGTTGTTATTTTGTTGACTCATAATACACAAAAACAGATCAGTTATAAGGCCAATAAGGTCATATCTCGCATGATGACTGACTCAACGCTCTCAAAAAAGAACAAGTAGGTCTTGGCAGGGAGGTATGGAAGTGGTGCAAGCTAGCCTTCAGGGTGAAGGCTAGCCACTTTACACAGGACAAATATTACTGGCTGTTTCGCTCAATTGCCCGTAAAAAATCAGCGGGATCATCAGGCACATCACTGGCGCTATTACGAATAGACTGTACCTGCCGCCCATAAGCTGTAGAGCCGCCCGCACTAGAGCTACGGCAGCGCTTAACATACGTTCTCTCTGAGCCACCTTGATCGTAGCTAATGCTCAAGCTCGATCCATTGATATGACTAATCACACCGCTGTAATAAGTCCCTGCTAGCTGATAGTTGCATTGAACCCGACTACCTCGACGCCAGTTAAATGCAGCAAGTTTATGCGAACGCACAGTCAGTTGATCACCATCATCAAATTTCAAATGGTAGCGGCCACCTTTGACCCACTGAACCGTTGCAGGATACCAAGCGCCATTCGTCCACTGACCAACCACTCTAGAACCGCGCCTAAAACCATTAGAGTGATACACAGGCGCTGCAGCGCGCTTTCTTTTAACTGGAGGCTTAGCATAAGAAGACCCATTAGCCACTAAGCCATTGGCATCACGACAAGCGCGTGTTTTGGTTTTTTCACGATCACCATCATCGTAATTAATGTTTAAGCTTCGACCATTAATACGTGCAATAACACCACTATAGTAACGACTACCATTTTGCCACTTACACTGTACTCTTGAGCCCTTACGCCAATTAAATGGATGTATTTGTTTCGCAGTGACAACTGCAGTATCACCGTCATCAAAGATCAGGTAGTAACCATGCTTTCTAGGTGACTCAACCGTCGCAGGATACCACTCACCATTAGACCATTGGCCGATCACCCGGTCACCTGAGTTCCAGCCTCTGCGCGAACGATTTGGGCTCACAGAGTACGCAGGCTGTTGTGCCTCATAGCCATCATCATAGTCTTCAGACAACCCTTCCTCGACACCTTCAACAATGGCATCACCTAAATCATCTAAAAATCCAGCCAATGCCAGCTGAGGCATGCCACAAGAGGCTATGGCCACGACCAAAGCAGCCTGAGTTATTACGCTTATCTTCATCTTGAACCCTTCCATTACATGAATTTACCTATAAAAGTATGGCCAAGACTGGTGATTTTACAAACTAAACCCTTGCGCTATAGCGATTAAACGCATCAACCGTCACAACAGGCAAGCCATCGACACTGCGATGATATATCTGGTCTTTTAAGAATGCCTTTTCATTCTCATACTCACTCTCCTCAACTTCTATCCACCATGCCTTGGGGTGCCCGTTCTCACCAGAGTTCCAACGGTACCCCCGAGCTTTCAGCACGTCTTTTTGCTCAAAAGGGGCTTTTTCGGCATAAATACGGCGTGACGTTTGGCGCGCACGGTCTAGCAATTTTTTTAACACAGGCATATCTGTTACCGGTGTTTGTTGAGATAACAAATGAATTCCAGCATGGCAGTCATTCGTTGCTCTATGAGCACCATCAAAGAAAAAATCGTATTGATAAGCCAAATAATCAAGCTTAGCACTGCCAACCCCCTCATCCCGCCAGGCCACATCGGATATTGAGCAACCCCAAGCTTTCTCCTTAAAAATACCATGTAACCGCTCTAAAAACGGCCGATCAAATGATGAGTTGTGAGCAATAATAATAGACGCTTTACTGAGTATCTTTTCTACTTCATCAAAATCAATCTGCTGCCCTTTAACCATCTCATCTGAAATCCCGGTGAGTTCTGTGATTTCTTCAGGAATAGGGATCGGTGGCTCCTGAAACGCGTTATAAGGTTGAAAAATCCGAAATATTTTCCCCTCACTGTTAAACTCAAAAGGCACAATCCCTATTTCAATCACGTAATCATCTTCTGAGCTTAACCCAGTGCATTCACAATCAATGTAGATTGCGAGTTTTTTCACTGAGCCATCATCCCCAGTATGATAATGACTTCGCGGTACAAACCGCTCAAGAACCCGGAAATCCCCTGTTTGCCTTAGTTGCTCAACACACTCTACTTCAGTACTCATTAATCTGCTCCTGCGTTTGTCTGCAATAGTTTATAACCCTTGAGGGGTATCGCAAACACTTTACAACCTTGAGATGGACAATTTAGCTAACCCCCATACCAACAACCTCATTTCATTCATATTTTCAACAACTTAAACTCAAACCAAGACAAAGTAAGTTACCAACAGATGAATAAGAACTAGGCTTATTTTGACTTAAAACATGCAAATGTGACGGAGACCTCACGTTCACCCAGCACATTAACATTCCGTTCAGGAATAAAACCATAAACTAACCCTAAATCAAGCAACAATGTTTGCGACTTAATTTGGAGATATTGACATGATGACTTACCTGAATTCAAGTCATAAGTGCATGACCGGTTAAATTTTCTTGTTTAATGCCAGTGAGCTCTTCAAAAGCCTCATAAGGTGTTTTGTAGCCTAAGCATTTTCTTGGCCGGCTATTTAATTTGTGAACTGCCGCGAACAC
>JABHGC010000140.1 GCA_018672285.1 Methylococcales bacterium | reverse complement strand
TTTATGCGGTCACATAAGTATGTGAATTAAGTTGAAGAGCCGTATGAGGGAAATCTTCAAGTACGGTTCTGTGAGGGGCATTATGTTTCCTTGCATTTTATTAATTTAAATAAAAGGAGACATCAATGTCTACTCTACAGAAATTTTTACTATTTTTAATCTTGGCGACCGTTGTTGTTGTCGCTGGTGTGATTGTTTTTTTAGGGCCGCTGATTAAAACAGCTATTGAAGAAGGTGGTAGCTATGCCTTTGGTACCGAAACAAGTGTTAACTCGGTTGATGTCAAATTGCTAGATGGTTCTATTCAAATTAATGACATGGCCATTGCTAATCCTGCAGGTTATGAGTCAGGTCATTTTTATAAAATGGGTAAAGCAAAAGTGGCTGTTAGCATTGCCTCTTTATCTTCAGATGTTGTCGAGATTACAGACGTTGTCTTAAGTGATTTGAATGTAACGCTAGAGCGTAAGGACACGACTTTAAATGCAAAAGAGTTGATGGATCATGCTAAGAGTAAAGGTCAGTCTCAAGCATCAAGCTCAAGTGATAGCGAATCAAGTGAGTCAACCAGTGAAGCTGAGCCTGCAGCATCTTCTGCACCTGGTAAAAAATTCGTGATTAAACGTTTGTTGATTGAAGGCGTTAGCATGACTGCCAATTTAGGTTTGCCAGTACAAGGTGCGGATGCGTCTTTCACATTACCTGCGATAGAGTTGACTGATTTAGGCAATGCCGGTGAAGGCATTGATTTTACAGAGTTAAGCGAGCGTATCATGCAAGCGATTATGGATGAGGCCGCTAAATCAGGTCAATTTGGTGACTTAAGTAAAATGCTAGATCAGAACTTAGATCAAGTGAAAGCTCAGGCGACTGAAGCGCTTGAAGCTAAAAAAGATGAGCTTAAAAGCAAGTTAACCGATGGTTTAGGTGATAAAGCCGGTGATTTGTTGAAAAACAGCCCGTTTTAATTCGCTCTTATAAGGCGTATTAGATTAAGCCCTAGGCCATTGCTCTAGGGCTTTTTTTTGCGTGAGAGAAAGCGCTAAAATTTGCCTGATTTGTAGGCACCCATGCGAATGACTTTCCAGCCACGACCATTCCACCTGAACTGGAAGATGCGTTGGTCGGTTCCAGAGTCTGATCTTCGGCTATTCGGTACAGGGATGTATTGGTATTTCGCATGGACGATCGTCGTTTTACCCTTTCGTACCATTCTGATGCGGTTGACTTTGCGTATCATGAAAACACCTTTCCACTCACCTTTGTCTCGGTAAAATTGGGTGATTTTAAACTTCGCTTGCTCAGCCGTTAAAGCGGGTATTTTTGGGCGGATGGGTTTAGGCGGTGTGATGGGCTTTTTGGCTGGAACTTTATCCAAGTATAATTCTAGCGGTGTTGTACTGGCAGACCGGACTAAGACTTTGTCTTGAAAGTCTTTATAACCTTTAGCGCTAAGGGCTAATTGGTAAGTGCCAGGGGGAAGAGAGATTGACATGGGACTGTAGCCTGTAAAAGCACCATCAATTCTAATCGCTGATTTAGTGGGGACTGTGGCAATGTCGAGTATACCTGTTTCAGGCTCTTCAACAGGCTGAGTGGGTAAAGGTTTGATATTAACCGTGAGGCCTCTGTCATCCACCGTCATGTTAAAGGAAAAATTGCCGGTAAAAGAGGAGGATACCCAAGGGGTTTGTTGGCCACTGGTTTCATTGTCAACTTGTTGCAAAACTTGTTTGAAGACTTCTTCCACGCTGAGGTTCGGGGTTGAGATGGCTTTGAGTAAATGCTTGGTGTAAACGCCATTTCGGCCGGTGCCATCCATCGCAGTAGAACCTGGACCTGTCGCGTAGGCGATAATGGTGCCTTTGGGGCCATCTAATTTGGCTAAGCCTTGTTGCCCACTTGATCTAAAGCTACGGGGGAGAGGATTGTCTCTGCAAGCATCTAGAATCACCATGTTTAAACTGCTGTCGGCAGAACCCATTTCATCGAGCACTTGGTTGGCATCAACGGCTTTATACTTGACGTCTTTTTCCCGTACTATTTTGGCGTTGATCGGGATTAAATAATTCCGCCCTGCAACCTGGACGCCGTGGCCTGCATAGTAGAATAAGTTAACATCACTGTTGCTGATTTTTGAGCCAAAAAGGCGAATGGCATCTTCCATTTGTTCTTGGTTGGCATTGTATTTTGCGATGACCTCAAAACCCAGCTGACTTAAGGCATTAGCCATATCCTTTGCGTCATGTACGGGGTTCTTAAGTGGGGAGCTTTGGTAGGTGGCATTGCCAATAATAAGGGCCGTTTTTTTACCCTGGGCTGCCTTCAAGTTTGATGGTAGCAGGTTAGAGGGGGCGGGTTGTTGGCTATGACTTGGTGTCGTGTCTGGCATTATTTCAGCTGATGCGCTGGTCGCTGCAAAGCAGAATAAGGCAATGGTGAATAGCGTGTTTTTGAATGACAGCATGTTCGTTTCCTTCGTCTTAGAATGGCGTTAGCATAGCATGTTCTAATTACTGTAAGAGTTTAAAAGCCATGTCCGTATTGCTGTTTAGGTTAAAGGATGTACCAGAAGAAGAAATTGAAGGGGTGGTGGCGCTTCTTGAGGCCAATCACTTTGAGACTTTTGAGACGTCTGCGGGCCGCTGGGGGATTTCAATTGCCGCCATTTGGTTAAAAAACAATGAGGATTACCCAAGGGCAAGAGCATTGCTAGATGAGTTTCAATCTACGCATGTGCGTGAGGTTCAGGCCGCTTACCAGTCAGGATTACAGGCGGGTGATGTTGAAACCTTTTGGTATCGCTATTGGCGAATGCCAATACAAATGATGTTGTATTTTATAGTGATTGCTTTTATTGCCTATTTTTCATTAAAGCCTTTTTTTTCAATGGTATCCACGCCTGAGGAGGCTAAAAAATCGGCAGTAGAAGTGCGAGATGAAGACCAATGAACGACATTCGGTTTGAGGCGCAAATTTATGCTAGTATCCAGCATGAAAATTATTGTTGTTTGGCAGGCATAAGTGGCCTATTTGTATGCGCCAGGCATAGTCTAAGGGATTGATTGTGAAAGATAAAATTAAGGTTTTATTTGTTTGTATGGGGAACATTTGCCGTTCACCAACGGCTCATGGTGTGTTTCGTCAACTGGTGGAAGAAAACGGCTTGAGCCAGCGCATTGAAATAGATTCGGCAGGCACAGAAGCTTATCACATTGGCAACCCCCCTGATGGGAGAGCCCAAAAGACCGCTTTGTCTCGTGGTTTTGATTTAAGTGATTTACGCGCCAGACAAGTGAATGGTAATGATTATGATTATTACGATTATGTCATCGCGATGGACGATGACAATATGCACAACTTAAAGGCCAAAGCACCGGGCGGGCAAGACATGCTCTATATGTTTTTGCAGTTTGCGCCAGAGCGAACGGAAACTGAAGTGCCTGATCCTTATTACGATGGAAGCTTTGACTACGTCTTTGACTTAGTTGCAGCAGCCTCTCAAGGGTTGTTGGCCGATATTCAACAGCGCTATTTAGGATAATAACAATATGATAGAACGCTTTGCTCAATGGATTACACGAAACCCTTGGCTGGTTATTGCGATAACAATAGTGGCTGTTGGGTTAGTGGCATCGGGGGGCAAGCGCCTGGTGATGTCATCAGACTACAGAGTATTTTTTAGTGAAGATAATCCTTATTTGCAAGCGTTTGAAGACCTTCAAGATACCTACTCAAAAAATGATAACGTGCTGTTTATATTGGCACCAAAGTCTGGCACCGTTTTTTCAGAGAGAACCTTAACCTTACTGAAAAAGCTGACTAAAGATGCCTATCAAATTCCTTTATCTACTCGGATCGACTCCATCACCAATTTTCAGCATACCTATGCTGAAGGTGAAGATGATTTATTGGTAGAAGATTTGGTTGGGCGCCGAGTTAAATTAACGGATGACAAAATTGCCAAGATAAAACAGATTGCCTTGAACGAGCCGTTGCTCGTACATCGGCTGATCTCTCCGAGTGGTCATGTTGCTGCCGTTAATGTCACCATTTCAATGCCCTCTCCACCAACGGAGGGTGGGGTTGAAGCGTATGCAGAATTTACAAGAAACACGCAACATCAAGTCGCGACCATTGCGGGAGACTCGCGAGCCATGGCTGCGAAGATTCGCGCGGAATACCCTGAGATCGATGTTTATCTCACAGGGATGGCGATCATGAATCAGACCTTCCCTGAAGTGGCACAACACGATGCCGCCACTCTAATCCCCGTGATGTTTGCATTTGTGCTGATGATGGTCGGTTTTTTATTGCGATCGTTTATCAGTGTCTTAGGGTGTGTTTTGGTCATCTTGCTGTCGATTGCAAGTGCCATGGGCGTTGCAGGGTGGGCTGATATTCTATTGTCTCCGCCGGCGCTATCTGCACCAACCATGATCTTAACGCTGGCGGTGGCTGATTGTGTCCATTTACTGTCGGGGTTCTTGCATAAACTGCGGCAAGGGTTTGACCGAAAGGCGTCTGTGATAGCGTGTGTGAACTTGAATTTCCAACCCATTATGCTGACCTCTTTGACCACGGCAATTGGCTTTTTGAGTATGAATTTTAGTGATGCACCGCCGTTTAGAGACATGGGTAACATTGTTGCAGTCGGTGTTGTGGTGGCGTTTATTTTATCAGTGACATTATTGCCGGCTTTACTCACAGTGTTACCCATAAAACCGCCTAAAAAAGTGGCCGAGCCATCCGTTTTAATAGATCGCTTTGCAAACTGGGTTATCGCGCAAAATAAATTGTTATTTTGGGTGGGTACTATTATGGCCATTGGTGCGATGAGCTTTATCATGAAAAATGAACTCAATGATGAGTTTGTAAAATATTTCTCTGAAGATGTGCCTTTTAGGGTATCGAGCGAGTTTTCTTCAGATAACTTGGCAGGCTTATATACCATTCATTACTCCATTGAATCTGGCCGAGAAGGTGGTGTGAATGGGCCTGAATTTATGAGTAAAGTGGATGAATGGGTACAGTGGTTAAGGCTGCAGCCAGAAGTTGAGCATGTGAATACGGTGTCGGATATTATTAAGCGGCTGAATATGAATATGCATGCAGATAAATCTGAGTTTCATCGCATACCAGGGGATGAAGAGGAGATGGCACAGTTCTTCTTGTTATATGAAATGTCCTTACGTCGGGGTATGGATTTAAATAATCAAATTGACCAAGCTAAGTCATCAACACGGGTCGCTGTGACGGTCAAAAACTTATCAACCAATCAGTTACTTGCTTTAGAAGAGCGGGTGCAGCAATGGATGGTCGATAATATGCCAGAGGTCATGCGTACTGACGGTACAGGCTCAACAATGATGTTTGCACACATTGGTGAGAGAAACATAAAGAGTATGTTAATTGGCACCTCTGTTGCGCTGGTCTTGATTTCAGTGATTTTAATTTTTGCGCTTAAATCATTACCAATTGGCTTGTTAAGTCTTGTGCCTAATTTAGTGCCCCCGCTAGTGGGTTTTGGTCTTTGGGGGTTATTTGTAGGCCAAGTAGGTTTAGGGCTATCCATTGTTGCGGGGATGACGCTGGGTATCGTTGTGGATGATACGGTGCATTTTTTGTATAAATACATGCATGCAAAGCGTGAGATGAAGATGACAGCAACTGAAGCGGTGCACTATGCTTTTCATACGGTAGGCAGTGCACTTGTGGTGACAACCATTGTCTTAATTGTAGGGTTCTTAGTGTTAGCAACGTCTGATTTTGCCATTAATGCCGATATGGGGCTGCTAACCGCAGTTGTGATCGGGATTGCATTGGTTGCTGATTTTCTATTGCTACCCCCGTTGTTGATTAAATTAGGAGATAAACGTGTATAAATTGATCACAGTTACCGCACTACTGAGTGTCTTTATTGGTAACGCATGGGCTGAAACAGATGCTGAAAAGGGCAAAGCCATTGCCATAGAGTCTGATAGACGAGATACCGGTTTTGTTGATTTTACCGTGCAGATGACGATGGAGTTGATCAACCGTAAAGGGGTCAAGTCTGACCGCGTGATGCGGCAAAAAATCATAGAAAGAGAAGGGGGTGATAAGTCTATCGTTGTTTTTGATTTCCCTCGTAATGTGAAAGGGACAGCGTTACTGACTCACTCCCATATTGATGATGATGACCAATGGTTGTTTTTACCTAAAGTGGGCCGTGTTAAACGTATTTCTTCGTCAAATAAATCAGGCTCTTTTGTCGGGAGCGAGTTTGCTTACGAAGATATGAGCTCACAAGAAGTCGAAAAATACACCGATTATTTATTACTCAAAACTGAACCTTGTGGTGACTTGATGTGTAATGTGATTCAACGCCGCCCGGTGGATGAGGATAATTCAGGCTATAGTAAACAAATTCTCTGGGTTGATGTGGATGAATACCGGGTGCAAACCATTCAGTTTTTTGATTTCAAAAAAGCACATTTAAAAACGTTAACCTTTAGCGGTTACCAACAATATGCAGGCCAATTTTGGCGTGCGGATAAGTTAGCAATGGTGAACCATGTGACAGGTAAGTCGACAAATCTTATTATGAAAGATTATCAATTTAAAGTGGGCTTGAAAGAAGTTGAGTTTAGAAAGAAAAGTTTGGCTAGGGTAAGGTAATGAAATTTCAGTTCACCATGGGTTTAGTATTGAGTTTGTTTGCAGCTCAAGTGAGTGCCGTCGATATTTCTGGCTGGGCAAGCTTTGAGGCAATTGGTTTTGTGCATCAGGGTCAAGACCCTGATCAGCGCAATAACAGTGTGTCTTTTGCTTTGCAGCCTGAGTTTTTTGTGGAGCTAGAAGGGGGTAAAAACAGTTTCTTATTTGTGCCATTTTATCGTTTTGATGGCAATGATAAGGCTAGAACCCATGCCGATATTCGTGAGCTGAAGTGGACTTTTATTGGTGATGACGAGTGGGAGTTGCATGTTGGTGTTGGCAAAGTTTTTTGGGGCGTCACTGAATCACTGCACTTGGTTGATATTATCAATCAAACCGATTTGGTGGAAAATCCAGATGGCGAAGAGAAGCTTGGCCAGCCAATGATCAACTTAGCGTTGGTAAAAGAATGGGGCACAATTGATCTGTTTTTAATGTCGGGTTTTAGAGAAAGAACCTTCCCTGGAAAAACGGGCCGTTTCCGAAGTATCCCGTTTGTGGATACTGATCACGCGATTTTTGAAGCCAAAAACAAACAAGCGCATGTGGATTGGGCGGTGCGTTACAGCCATGCTTTTGGTGACTGGGATGTCGGTTTGTATCATTTTTCAGGCACCAGTCGAGAGCCTTTGCTTGCACCTGTTATCAACCGTAACTTAGAAGTGGTGTTGGTGCCTATTTATAACTTAATTGACCAAACCAGTATTGATGTGCAATCGACCAAAGGTGCCTGGTTGCTTAAGTTAGAGGCGATAACTCGCTCAGGGCAGGGTGAACGGTTTTTTGCCAGTGTGTCAGGGGTTGAATATACCTTCAATGGTGTGTTCTCTACTCAAGCGGATGTCGGCATTATTATGGAGTACCTCTATGATGACCGTGGCAATAAAGCGGCGACACCGTTCGAAGACGATTTGTTTGTTGGGATGCGAGTGGCATTTAACGACACACAAGATACGGACTTGTTGGCAGGTATGATTATTGATTTATCTCGTCACTCTCGCACCTTTAGTGTGGAGGCAAATCATAGAATTAATGATAACTTGCAAGCCTCCTTACAAGGTCAAATTTTTGAAAACACAAGAAAAGACGTGGTCTTAGATGCCTTAAGAGATGATGATAATGTGCGTCTAGACCTTAAGTATTATTACTAAGAGATTGATATGGACTGGATAAACTCACTGCTAGACTCGATTCCATGGGTACCACTGCTTATTATCGCGTTATTTTTAGGGATAGCACCACTCGGGGCTGAGCCTCATTTGGTCGAAAAATTACGGATGTTGGCTCAAGGAACGTTGGTTAAGCCAATTGATATCTTTGATTTATTGATGCATTCGACCCCCATTATCGTGGTTATTTTAAAAGGTATTCGCCAACTACAGCAGGGTTAGTGCTGCTCGTCGCAAATTTCTAATAATCCTGTGGTGAGACCTTAGAAATTGTCCTATCCTATAACTAGGTGCGAAAGTGCTGGGTAACCCCAGCGACTTTCCATGTCTTATGACTCACATGAAAGGTTTAATACGTGTTTGAAATATTAGGTAAAGCTGGATTTATGGTATGGCCAATCGTCGGTTGTTCGGTGATTGCCTTAGCAATTATTTTAGAGCGTTTCTGGTCCCTTCAGGTTGGGCGAATCTTACCAAAAGGCCTGGTGACACAAGCATGGAATCTGCATAAAAATCGGCAGTTAGACAACAAAAACATTGCTGTTTTACAAAAAAGCTCCCCCCTTGGTAAAGTGCTCGCTGCAGGCTTGGTCAATCGCGAATATCCTCGTGAAGTCATGAAAGAAAGTATTGAAGAGGTTGGGCGTCAAGTGGCTCATGAGCTTGAGCGCTTTCTGAATATGTTAGGTACCATCGCTGCTATCACCCCGTTAATGGGGCTGCTTGGTACTGTGATGGGGATGATTGCCGTCTTTGATAATATTGCGAAAGTGGGTGTGGGTGATCCTAGCTCATTGGCTGGTGGTATTGATACAGCACTCTATACCACTGCAGCAGGCTTAATGGTGGCGATTCCTTCTTATATGTTTTACCGCTTTTTCCGCGGTAAAGTGGATTCTATAGTGATCCAGATGGAAGAAGAAGCGCTGAAAATGGTTGATATCATGCATGGTGATCGAGTGAATAATGAAGGAGATCTCGATTGAATATAAGGCGTACTCAGAGAGATGAGGTGGAGTTAAACTTAACCCCTTTGATTGACGTGGTCTTTTTGTTGCTGATTTTCTTCATGGTGACGACCAGCTTTAATAAGTTGGCTGCACTCAAAATCACCTTGCCAGAAGCGGTGGGGGAGCAAAGTGAAGCGCCAGCTAAACAAATAGAAGTTGCGATTGATCAAAATGGTCAGTTCTTTATTAACTCCAAGGCATTGGTTAATAGCCAATCGGATACCATTCGCCGTGCAATTGAAAAAGAAGCGAATGGTCAGCTAGATATTCCATTTATTATTAGTGGTGATGCTAAAACAGATTATGAGCTAGTGGTGAGAACGATGAGTGTTGCTCAAGGTTTAGGCATGCTGAACCTGTCTTTTCAGCATACAATCTCTACAGATGCTCAGTAAGTGAACGATATGAGGGCTTTGCAGTCAAAGTCCTCATACTCGTTTAGATAATTCAATATGCCAACCTACGTTTACAAAGCCGTTAATTCGATCGGTGAAATTAAAGAAGGTGAAGTGTCCGCAGCAGACCAGAACATTGTGGTCGAAAAGCTGCGTGAGCAGGGCATGACGCCGATTAAAATTGAGGCATTAGGCAAAGGCAAAAAAAATACGGCATCTCACAGTCGAGGTCGTAAGGCCTTTGGTAAAAGTAAAATCAGCCAAGATGAAGTCTTCTTCATCACCCAGCAACTTGCCACACTGCTTAAAGCCGGCTTGCCGTTAGATAAAGCCTTGGCAACAATGGCTGGTGTCACCGAAAATAAGCACATGAAAGAGGTGTTAGAAAACATCAAAGTAGAGCTAGAAGGCGGCTCTAACTTGGCGGATGCCTTAGATGCTCAGGGTCATGTTTTTACTCGATTTTATATTAATATGGTTCGTGCTGGCGAAGCGGGTATAGACATGGCCATTGTGTTGGCGCGTCTTAGTGAGTTTATGGATCGGGCCAAAAAGCTCAGAGAAACTGTCAGTTCTGCACTCATTTACCCGATGATTTTAACCGTGGTCGCCGCTATTTCAGTGATTGTACTGCTGACCTTTGTGGTACCTCAATTCTCCCAAATGTTTGAAGATTCAGGTAAAGCATTACCTGTCCCCACCCAAATCGTGGTTGCAGCTGGCGATCTGTTGAAGAATTATTGGTGGGTTGGTACCACCGTGTTAATTTTAATCTCAATGTATTTTCAGCGGGCTTACGAAAACTCAGTCAGTCGGTTGAAATGGGATCGCCGGTGGTTAAAACTGCCATTGCTGGGTGATTTAATTCGCAAAATTGAAATGGCCAAGTTTAGTCGCACCTTAGGGACATTATTAGAAAATGGTGTGCCATTGTTATCCGCCTTATCCATTTTAAAAGAAATTATTGGTAATCAAGCTTTAGCGCTAGAAATTAACAAAGTGGCCGAAAGTGTGTCTCAAGGTGAGAATCTCACTAAGCCTTTATTGGCATCGGGTGAATTTCCACGACTGGCATTACAAATGGTGAGTGTGGGTGAAGAGACGGGACAATTAGAAGTGATGTTAATTCAGGTGGCAGATGTTTATGATCGAGAGGTCAAAACCACCGTGGAGCGAATGCTCGCCATGCTTGAACCTGCGATTATTCTGGGGCTAGGCGTGGTGATTGCAGGTATCATCATGTCTATTCTTGTGGCCATTGTGAGTGTTAATGATTTGGTCGTATAAAGGCTCACTACTAACCCGTGCACTTTTGGGGTGGTTGTAATGCAATTTAATCAGTACGCAATATTTTTAATGAGGTAAGTAATATGAGAAAACCGCTTTCAACAAGGTCTCATGGTTTCAGTTTGATTGAGCTATTGGTTGTATTGACCATTTTAGGGTTACTGGCAACGGTTGTTGGGCCTAAGGTAATGAATGCTTTAGGTGGGGGTAAAATAAAAGCCGCAGAAGTACAAATTGCTAACTTAGAAAGTGCTGTGGAGCGGTTTTATTTCGATGCTTCTCGTTACCCAACTACCGATGAAGGGCTTGCAGCGTTAATCGAAAAGCCTGGAACAGTTGATAATTGGCAAGGGCCTTACTTGAAGAAAAGAGTGATTCCTAAAGACCCGTGGAAAAGAGAGTATCATTACCGTTTCCCTAGTGATCACGGTGCTGAATTCGACATCTACTCCTATGGTTCCGATGGGGCTGAAGGCGGGGAAGGCGAAAGTATTGATGTTAACAACTGGGACTAAGCATCCGCACGCAGGTTTTAGTTTGATCGAACTATTAGTGGTCTTGACCATTATTGGTTTGTTCATCTCAGTTGTCCCTGCCATGTTGTCGACAGGTGGTGTTGAATTTAAAGGCTTAGCGCGGAATTTAGCGTCTAGTTTGCGCTCTGCAAAAGCCAACGCCATTTCACATCAACAAGATGTGGTGGTGAGTTTTAATCTCGAGAATAAAACCTATAATATTTCCAATGATAAACGCCAATACGCCATTCCTGAGGGTATTGAAATTGCCTTTAAACCCCAATCACTTTCAGCTAAAAATGATGATGACGAAGCGATTAATCTGTATTTTTATGCCGATGGTGGTGCTTCGGGCGGTAAGCTAATCATAACCAAGGGTGAGACGGGTCGTTATGAGGTGTTGATCGATTGGCTGACAGGGCAGGTGAGCATTGCTGAATAAACAGTCTGGTTTTACCTTAATGGAAATCCTCGTAGCGTTTGGCATTATGTCGATCTCTCTAGGGGCATTAATGTCCGTTTTTAACCAAGGCTTAAGTGCATCTCAAATGTCACAGTTTTATGCAGAAGCATCCGTGATCGCGCAATCAAAACTGGCAGAAGTCGGGCGCTCCATCACCCTCGAAGAAAGCGAGGATGACGGGAACATCGGTCGTTATCACTGGCAGGTGGTGATTAGTCCTTATGAATGGCCAGATGAAGATGAGTCAACCGCAAATCTTGCTGGAAACAACTTAAAACCATTGCATATCCTTGTGAGGGTTGATTGGAAGCTGGGTATCCGTCAAAAATTACTGGTGGTCGAAAGCGTGCAGATAAAAGATTCATGAAGCAGTCCGGGTTTACCTTATTAGAAGTGTTGATCGCCATGACTTTGTTGGGGCTGTTAATGGTGATGCTCTATCAAACCTTGAACCTGGGGTCTAGTAGTTGGAATGCGAGCGAAAAACGCATAGCGCAAGTGTCTAAAATGCGTGATGCCTATCGCTTTATTCGAAAGCAAATACAGCGGATAAAACCAACAGGTGATTTTCAAGGGCCTGAGGAAGAGCGTAAATTTGTTGGCCGTGAAAAGCGTTTAACCTTTGTGTCAAATGTGCCTGATAACGTTGGTTTATCTGGCCCGGCATTACATACACTTGAGGTTGAGGATGGAGCAGAAGGTTTGCAGCTACGCTTGAAAATGGCCTTAGATCATCCGGATTCTGAATGGGTCTTAACCTCTGTTACTGACAGTGATGAAGAAGGCTATGTGCTCATAGCGGGGGCTAGTCATATTCAGTTTTCGTATTTTGGCGCGAGAAATTTAGGCAATAAACCTGAGTGGTTTGATCAATGGGAGGGGGAGAATGTTCCTAGCTTGATTAGGCTAAAAGTAGATTTTGAGAGTTCAGTGATTGCCTGGCCTGATCTGTTGGTGGCGCTGCAAGCAGACACCAATGTTCAGCCGATTGTCCCAGGGCAAAGAGGTGGGTCGTTAGGGGGAGGTGGCGGTAATGTGCCGATTAATATCCCAGGGCAATAAACCGAAGCAGCAAGGTATTGCGTTAATAGCCGTACTCTGGGTCGTGGTGATGCTCTCTGTGATTGCAGGCAGTTTCTCTTTGTCGATGAGAACAGAGCTGCAAGTCTCAAATAATGAAGTTCATCAAGCGAAAGCGACTGGGATTCTTCGGGCGGCACTGAGTCGATTAAAATATGAGTTATCTAAACCACCACAGTCACAATCTTGGACTAAGGATGGCTCGCCAATTATATGGCCGTTTGCAGGTGCGGCTGTGATCATCAGTTTACAAGATGCCAGGGGGTTAGTGGATCTTAATCAAGCCGATAAAGCACTGTTGTTAAAATTGTTTGCGGCAATTCAAGTGGAAGAAGAGGATGGCCGTAAATTGGCTGACACCATTATTGATTACCGCGATAACAATAAATTTTCTCAGCTCAATGGGGCGGAGGATTCTGATTATGACAGTGCAGGATTGCCCTACCGTTCTAAAGATGCTTTGTTCGAGGCCGAAGAAGAAGTTCGCTTGGTGCTTGGTATGTCGCACGAGGTGTATAAAAAATTATTGCCTTTTGTGACGGTGCATTCAGATGAGAAAAATATTGTCCCTGAGCTTGCGCCAGAGGTTTTATTAAAAAAATTATCAGGGCTTGACCCTGCAAGAGTGGATGAGATTTTACAGCAGCGGATTGACCGCGCGACGGGTGAAGCACAAGCCACCGATGCATCGCAGCAAAATGGTCAAGCGTACCATGCTCGGTTTCAGGTTCAGTTTGCCAATAAACAGACCTATACAGCTGAAGCAGTCTTAGAACAGGGGGGCTTTGGTGTTGTGCCCTACCATGTGGTGGCCTGGAAGCCTGGGGTTGTTTTAACTGACTTGCTAGATGCTAATCGTCCAGAGCCTGAATAAGATCCGTTCTGAGTTTTTTCAATAGGTCTGGGTCTGTAATGGGTAGGCCATTACTGTCAGAGACATAAAACCAGTCTTCGGCGTTCGCCCCAATCGTTGCAATTTTTGCATGGTGTAGATAAATTTCAGAGTCTGAAAATACGATGCCAATGAGTGATAAAAGGCTGGGTTTGTCCGTCGTATTAATATCAATAACCGTGCGGTTCTGTTTTTTATCCTGAAAAAAAGCAACCCGAGTTTGGTCTTCTTTATCAAAATGCTTCAGCTGCCTTGGCAATCTTCTGTTGATACCAAGAGGGTAAGACTTAGCATCTTTCAATGCCAAAACGAGTTGTTCGGCCAATGCGTCCATTTGGGATTGCTCTGTTATGCGCTCACCCTCTTCTGTTAAAATTTGAAAGCTATCGACTGTGTATCCATTGAGCGTGGTCACGACCCAGGCATCGACAATACTAAAATAGTGTTTGGCAATCACTGCGGTTGCAACAGCAAAAATGCAGGTACTGTCAGGGGTGTAAATGAAGACTTCCGTACAGCCGTGGCAATCGTGATTGTGAACTAATACGAGCGGCTCTGTGCCGCTATAGTTGGTCATTTGTTGCGTGTGCCAAGCGATCTCATTTTCGTTGCAGCGTAAAAAATACTCATCTTCAAAATTTTGCCAAACGGAGTCAATGGTTGTATCCGATAAGCCTTGGTTGTGGAGCTTTGTTCGGGCAAGCTCCTTGGTATTGTTCACAAAATCAGCTTGCTCGACAGGTAAGTCGAGTCCTGAGTTAATCATGTCACGTGTGGATCGGTACAAACTTTTGAGTAAGCTGTCTTTCCACTGGTTCCATAATGTTGGGTTAGTGCCCCTAATGTCTGCAGTCGTCAGTAAGTAAAGGTATTTTAAACGTTCAGTGTTGGAGACCTCTGAGGCGAATTCATGCACAACGTCAGGGTCAGAAATGTCTTTGCGTTGAGCAGTGACGGACATTTTTAAGTGGCTTTTAACCAACCAGACGACCAAATGGGTGTCCTGCCGGTTAAGGCCATGTGATGTGCAAAATGCTTCGGCATCCACTGCACCAAGGACTGAGTGGTCACCCCCTCGGCCTTTGCCAATATCGTGGAAAAAAGCAGCCAGATAGAGTAATTCAGGTTTCGGTAGCGTTTTGATGAGCTCGCTTTGGTATGGAAGTTCATGGCTAAATATGCCTGTTTCCATGCGCCGACAGTTACGAACGACAAACATAGTATGTTCGTCAACTGTGTAATGGTGGAATAAATCATACTGCATTTGTCCAACAATTTTGCTGAATGCTGGTAAGTAGCTCGCTAAAATGCCGTATTTGTTCATTCTATGAAGCGTTCGAGTTAGGCCGGTTTGTTCTTGAAAAATACTCAAGAATAAACGTTTGTTTTTTTCATTGTTTCGGAAATCGTCATCTATTAAATATCGGTATTGGCGAATCAATCGAATCGTTGAGGCACGGACTCCTAATATTTCAGGGCGACGTTGAAACTGTAAGAAAATATCGAGTAAGGCGCTTGGGTTGTGTAAAAAAACCTGGTCAGAAGTGACCTCAATGTATTGGTGGTGGATTTGAAAATCAGCGGACAATGGGGTAATCGGTATGTCGTTGTCTTCAGGAGTCAGTGTTGCTTCTCTAAAGAGCTGTAAAAGCAGTTCATTTAAGCGGCTGATTTTTAAAACAGTCCGATAATACACTTTCATGAGTTGTTCAATATCCGGTTCACCACTCGGTGTGATAAAACCAAGCAGTTCCGCTACACGGGTTTGATGGTCAAATAATAAGCGGTCTTCATGCCGGTTGGTGATGGTGTGCAAAGCAAAGCGCACCTGCCATAGGAAAAACTTTGACTCTGTGAATAAGCCGAACTCTTCTTCTGTCAGAAAGGCTTTCTCAACCAGCGCTTTAGAGGAAGTCACATTAAAGTGATGTTTGGCAATCCAGCCAACTGTTTGAATGTCGCGTAGCCCGCCTGGGCCATCTTTTAAATTAGGCTCAAGGTTATAAGCGGTGTCATCGAATTTTTGGTCCCGCTTTATTTGCTCTTCTAGTTTGGCTTGATAGAAGCCGTGTGTATCCCAGGTGTTTTGGTTGGCGTCGCTGAGCTGTTGAAAAAGCGTTTGCTCACCAACCAGCAATCGAGATTCAATTAAGTTTGTTGTGACGGTGACATCTTGTTCTGATTCCTTAATGCACTCCTCTAACGTGCGAACACTATGGCCAATGTCTAGACCGATATCCCAAAGCAACATAATGAACTGTTCTATCGACTCACTAAACTGTTCGGGGGCGGATTTGATGAGGATGAGGAGATCAATGTCAGAGTGAGGGTGTAGTTCTAGGCGGCCATATCCACCCACAGCAATGAGTGCAATGTCTTGGGTGTTTGACACTTTATGAGACCAAATAATTTGCAGGATTTGATCCATAATGCTTGCGCGAGCATGGACTAAGTCATCGATTGGGGCGCCAGACTCGAAAGCTTCGGTGAGGCGTTGTTGGCAGTGTGCTATCGTTGACTTATAGATTGTTATTGGAGTGTCAGGTTGAGCAAGTGCTTTTCGCTCCAAATCGCCAAAAATGGCATGTAGTTCGTTTTGGTGCTTGCTCATGACGGTCTCCGTGTATTTACGGAAAAAGGGCTCTTTCTTCTTCGCGTAGTGTCAAAATTTCAAAGCCAGTATCGGTAACCAATATGGTGTGCTCGAATTGAGCCGATAGGCTACGGTCTTTTGTGACGACCGTCCAGTGATCAGGTAGTAGTTTTGTGTGGCGCTTACCGACATTAATCATTGGCTCAATGGTGAAAGTCATGCCGGCTTCAAGAATGCAAGGCTTGGCGGGGCGTTTTTCGTAGTAGTGTAAAACTTGAGGGGCCTCATGAAATTGCTTGCCAATGCCATGGCCGCAGTACTCTTGCACGATCGAAAAATTAAAGGGCGCAATATACTCCTCAATGGTTTTACCTATTTGGTTAAGGGCAAGGCCCGGTTTGACAATTTTGATTGCCTCATACATCGATGCTTGAGACGCCTCAGTGACGCGCCTTGCTTTGATTGAGGGTTCACCTATGAAGTAAGTCTTGCTGGTATCACCATGATAACCATCTTTTATGACGGTGATGTCAATATTAATGATGTCACCTTTCTTCAGAACTTTGTCATTGGGAATGCCATGACAAATCTGGTTATTGACTGAGGTGCAAATGGATTTTGGGAAGCCGCGATAATTAAGGGGGGCGGGGATGGTGTCTTGCACATTAACCATATAGTCGTGACAGATTTGGTTAAGTTGCTCGGTGCTGATGCCTGCGACAACATGGGAGTCAACCATCTCTAATACTTCTGCCGCTAACCTGCCTGCGACGCGCATTTTTTCAATTTCGTCCGGTGTTTTAATGGAAACGCCCATGTTGATATGCCTCGATTGTCTGATTTATCACGCAGTTTAGTCATTTTAAGAGTGTGAAAAACCCGGTTTAAGGGCTGGTAATTATAAATAGATAATTAAACGGTGGTTAATTTGTGTGTTTGATTGTTGTAAGTTGCTTGATGTGATATAAAGCACGGCTGGAAATACACTAAACCACACACGTATCGGCACAGATAGCGGGGTGCTTAAGTTAAATCTTAAGTCGTTATATGGGATATGTGGAGGCTCAACCCCTAAACTGGAGATTTTTAATGTCTAAAACGACAATGCGCGACATGTTAGAAGCTGGTGTTCACTTTGGTCACCAAACCCGTTTTTGGAACCCAAAAATGTCAGAGTATATTTTTGGTAGCCGTAACAAAATTCATATCATCAACTTAGAAAAAACATTGCCTCTTTATAAAGATGCAATCAACTTTACCGGTAAATTGGTTAGCAATGGCGGTAAAATTTTATTTGTTGGTACTAAAAGAGCAGCCTCTCTAACCATTAAAGAGGAAGCAAGTCGCTGTAACATGCCTTATGTTGATTTTCGTTGGTTGGGCGGCATGTTAACCAACTTTAAAACGATCAAGCAGTCTATTAAACGCTTGAAAGATTTAGAAACTCAAAAAGCCAATGGTGTTTTTGAACGTTTCAGCAAAAAAGAAGCACTAGGTTATGAGCGTGAGCTAATCAAATTAGACCGTAGCTTAGGTGGTATTAAGGACATGGGAAGCCTACCTGACGCACTGTTTATTGTTGATGCGGGTCATGAAAAAATTGCGATTAGTGAAGCCAAAAAATTAGGTATTCCAATCATTGCAGTTGTGGATACCAACACTAACCCTGATAACGTTGATTATGTTGTTCCTGGGAATGACGATGCTATTCGTGCTGTTAAGCTTTATACCAATGGTATTTCTACTGCTGTATTAGAAGCAAAAGCAAGTGCTGGTGCAAACCCTGGCGAGAAAGACGAATACGTTGCTGTTGACGCAAAGTAATTTTGATCACTGAATAAAAGATTTAAGAAAAGGAATAAACATGGCAATTACGGCAGCGTTAGTGAAAGAATTACGCGAACGTACTGGCTCAGGCATGATGGAATGCAAGAAAGCCTTAGTTGAGACAGATGGTGATGTAGATGCAGCCATTGAGTTAATGCGCTCTAAAGGGCAGGCCAAAGCAGAAAAGCGGGCAGGTAAAGTTGCTGCTGAAGGTATCACACTGATGCTGTCTAGTGATGACAGCAAAACAGCGGTTATTTTAGAAGTGAACAGTGAGACAGATTTTGTTTCTAAAGGTGATGATTTCCTCGGCTTTTCGAACGCGATCGCTCGACAGGTTCTTGAGAATAAGCCTGCAGATATAGATGCGTTGATGGCAATGGAAATCGACGGTGTTGCAGTTGATGATGTTCGTAAGAACTTAATTGCTAAAATTGGTGAGAACATCAATATACGTCGCTTTCAATGCATAGAAACTGAAGGGCAAGTGGCGACTTACTCTCATGGTGCTCGAATTGGTGTTTTAGTTGAATATGATGGTGGCACTGCTGAAACTGGTCGTGATATCGCTATGCATGTTGCCGCTTCTAACCCTAACTGCATTCAAGAAAGTGATGTTCCAGCAGAACTTCTTGAGAAAGAGCGACGCGTTGTTGAAGCGCAAGCTAAAGAAAGTGGCAAACCAGATAATATCATTGAGAAAATGATTGATGGTCGTATGAAGAAATACTTAAAAGAAATCACCTTACTTGGTCAGCCTTTCGTAAAAGACCCTGATCAGATGGTTGAAAAGTATTTGAAAGGTGCGGGCGCTACGGTTAAGTCGTTTGTACGTTATGAAGTTGGTGAAGGGATTGAGAAAAAAGTCGAAAACTTTGCTGATGAAGTAATGGCACAAGCTAGAGGCTAAACATTACTCAAGTTAATTTACCTTAGGGGGTCGTATGTCAGAGTATCGTCGTATTTTGCTGAAAATGAGCGGTGAAGCGTTAATGGGGCAAGGCGAATATGGCATTGACCCTGAGACAATTCATCAATTTGCGATGGAAGTGAAAGCCTTAGTTGATGAAGGCGTTCAAGTCGGTATGGTGATTGGCGGTGGTAATATTTTTCGTGGTGCAGGCTTAGCCGCCGGCGGGATTGATCGGGTAACCGGTGATCACATGGGAATGTTGGCAACAGTATTGAATGCATTGGCAATGCAAGATGCCCTCGAAAAACAAGAGATCCCTGTCCGGGTGATGTCGGCACTTAAAATTCACCAAGTGTGTGAAGATTATATACGCCGTCGTGCCGTTCGCCACTTAGAAAAAGGGCGTGTCGTCATCTTTGCAGCTGGCACAGGCAATCCTTTTTTTACGACAGACTCCGCAGCAAGCTTACGTGGTATCGAAATTGGCGCTGATGTTTTGATTAAAGCGACCAAGGTGAGTGGGATTTACTCATCAGATCCAATGAAAGACCCTGATGCGAAGCACTACCCTCGAATAACGTTTGATGAAGTGCTTGAGAAAAATTTGCAAGTTATGGATGCGACTGCAATCGTGTTGTGTCGTGATAATAATTTACCCCTGAGAATCGTGAATATTTTCGAAAAAGGGGCGTTAGCCAATGTAGTGGCAGGACAAGACATAGGCTCACTTGTGACCCAGGAGGATAACGCGTGATTGATGAAATTCTCGAAGATGCAGAAACTCGTATGCAAAAATCTGTTGATTCTATGAAAATTGAAATGACAAAGGTGAGAACTGGAAGGGCGCATCCAAGTTTGCTTGATCATATTAAAGTGGATTATTACGGTTCTGATGTGCCATTGAGTCAAGTGGCTAACGTGAATGCAGAAGATGCTAGAACGTTGTCAGTAACGCCTTGGGAAAAACAGTTGGTACCGGTGATTGAAAAAGCCATTATGAAATCTAACCTGGGCTTAACACCAAATACAGCTGGCACGGTTATTCGCTTACCTATGCCTGCGCTAACTGAAGAGCGTCGTAAAGATTTAGTCAAAGTTGTTCGTGCAGAAGCTGAAGGCGGCCGAGTTTCAATCCGTAACATCAGGCGAGATGCTAACGGTGACTTAAAAACATTGGTCAAAGAAAAAATGGCAGCTGAAGATGAAGAGCACAAGGCTGCTGAAAATGTGCAAAAATTAACAGATAAATATGTGGCTAATATTGATAAATTATTAGCGGAGAAAGAAGAGGATCTTCTAAAGATTTAATCAAGGCTAAAAATATATGGTCGACCCATCAGAAGAAAGTACAGCCATACCTTCCCATGTGGCAATCATTATGGACGGGAATGGCCGATGGGCAAAGAAAAAGCACATGCCTCGTTTTTTGGGGCATAAAGCGGGTGTTGACACGGTCAGAAGGTGTGTTGAATTTTGTGTTAAAAATAACATCAAAGTTTTAACCCTCTTTGCGTTTAGTAGTGAAAACTGGCGCCGCCCTGAGAAAGAGGTCTCATTATTAATGGGGCTTTTTATTTCCTCGTTAAAAAAACAAATCAGACTCCTTCATAATCAAAATATCCGTTTGCGAATCATCGGCGATAAATCCCAGCTACCTCAAAAATTACAAGATGAAATTTTACGTGGCGAAACGTTAACTCAGTCGAACACGGTTATGGACTTAGTCGTGGCGGCAAATTATGGCGGGCAATGGGATGTCACCCAGTCGGTTAAAGCACTTGCAGAAGAAGTGAAGCAAGGGCGTTTAGCGCCAGATGATATAACTGAAGCGTCTATCACACAAAATTTGAGCATTCAAGATTTGCCAAATCCAGACCTTTTTATTCGAACAGGCGGCGAGTGCCGCATCAGTAATTTTTTACTCTGGCAGCTAGCGTATTCTGAGCTGTATTTTACCCCCGTATTGTGGCCTGATTTTGGGGGTGCTGAATTTGAAGATGCCATTGCATCTTTTAGAGGTAGGGAGCGACGGTTTGGTCATACGAGTGAGCAAGTTGAGCAAGGACAAGTCTCTAATTATGTTCAAGGATAAACGATGTTAATACAGCGAATTTTAACAGCAGCGGTATTAATTCCGGTGATGGTTTGGTTGGTTTTTTTTGCTGAGCAAGTGATTTTCCAGTATGCAATGTTGCTCATTGTGTCAGTTGGAGGCTGGGAGTGGGCTCGGCTGGTTGGGTTTGAAAAAACAGTGACGCATGTTGCTTATGCTGCGTTGGTTGCTGTGGTTGGTTATATTTTGCTAGTAACATCAACACTCCTGATGATTGCGATTTTATCTGTTTTAATTTTATTGGTATGGACCGTTAATATTGTTCAAGTGTTTCAATATCAAGGTGAGTTGTTGGCACAGGGCGAGTTGCAAAAAATGCCTATGTTTAGCGGTATTGTTATCCTGCCTGCTACCGCCATCTTTATGATTCAGATTCATGATTTTGACCCTCAGCTGCTCTTTGTTTGTATGCTCCTAATCTGGACTGCAGACACGGGTGCATACTTTTCAGGGCGTCAGTTTGGCAAGAAGAAGCTTGCACCAAGTGTTAGCCCAGGGAAGTCCTGGGAAGGTGTTTATGGTGGGATGATGGCTGTCGTCGTTGTGGCATATTTTGCTTCAGGTTACGTGGGTTATACTGGTGTTGATCAGGTTTACTTTGTTTTGCTTGCGATTGTTGGTGTTGCACTGTCAGTATTTGGTGACTTGTATGAGAGTTTGTTAAAGCGCAAATCGGGTATTAAAGACAGTAGTCAAATTTTACCCGGGCATGGTGGAATACTTGATCGTACAGATAGCATGCTTTCTGCGATGCCACTTTTTTGTCTCGGCTTTATTCTTATTAAATTGGCTAATCAATGAAGCAAATTACGATATTAGGTTCAACGGGGACGATTGGCGTCAACACATTAGATGTTGTGCAGCGTAACCCTGAGTCATATCAGGTGTTTGCATTGACAGCGAACAAAAATATAGAAAGATTAGTTGAGCAAGCCGCGCAATTTAGTCCTCAATTTGTCGTTATTGTTGATGCGTCATTGCAGTCAGAGCTACAGCTACAGCTAGATGCTAAAAACTGTCAATCTAGCGTGTTGGTCGGGGCTGCGTCACTCGTTGAGGTGGCTGAAGCAAGTCAAGTTGATATGGTTATGGCTGGGATAGTCGGCGCTGCGGGCTTGTTGCCTACTTTGGCGGCTGCGAAGTCAGGAAAGCGCGTATTATTGGCCAATAAAGAGTCATTGGTTATGTCGGGCCAGCTACTGATCGATGCCGTTGAGTCAGGTGGTGGGGAGCTATTGCCTATTGATAGTGAGCATAATGCCATTTTTCAGTGCCTGCCAGATAATAACCAGTCGCTGGTCAAAAATGGCGTAAAGCGCATATTGTTAACAGCCTCTGGTGGCCCATTTCGAACACGAGATTTATCAACTTTTGGTCATATTAGTCCTGAAGAAGCTGTTGCTCACCCTAATTGGGTGATGGGGCAGAAAATTTCTGTTGATTCTGCCACCATGATGAACAAAGGGCTGGAAGTGATTGAGGCACACTGGTTGTTTGGGACAGCTGAGGGTGATGTTGAGGTGTTAATTCACCCTGAAAGTCTTATTCACTCAATGGTTGAGTATATTGATGGGTCTGTCTTGGCTCAGTTGGGGAATCCTGATATGCGTACACCGATAGCGCATGCAATGTCGTGGCCTAAGCGCATGGTGTCAGGCGTTTCCTCTCTTGATTTTTTAGCGGCAAAAGCAATGACTTTTGAAACGCCAGACTTGGAGCGATTCCCTTGTTTGACACTATCCTATAGTGCGTTAGCCGAAGGGGGGACTGCGCCAGCGATATTGAATGCTGCGAATGAAGTTGCTGTGTCGGCTTTTTTACAGAAAAAGTTACGATTTACACAAATCCCACAGATGATTGAGCATTGTCTATCCAGTATTGAGATAAATGCTGCGGATGAGTTAGATCAAATCTTGGCGGATGACCAATTGGCGCGCCAAACTGCAACACAGTGGCTCTCGGAGACGGTTGAATGAGTTTTATTACCTCGGCTTTGGCTTTTTTATTTGCTTTAACCATCTTAATTGCCATTCATGAGTTTGGCCACTTTTGGGTCGCTCGTAAAATGGGCGTTAAAGTTCTGCGCTTTTCAATTGGTTTTGGTAAGCCTCTTTTAAAATACATGAGTAAGAGTGGGACTGAATATGTCTTAGCTTGGATCCCATTAGGTGGATACGTCAAGATGTTAGATGAGCGGGAAGGGGATGTGTCTGATGATGAGCGGCACATGGCTTTTACGCAAAAATCAGTCTATGCCCGCTTTGCCATAGTTGCTGCAGGCCCTGCATTTAACCTGCTATTTGCTGTTGCAGCTTACTGGGTTATTGCTGTAATTGGCGTGGCTGGGTATAAGCCCTTAATAGGTGATGTAACTCAGGATAGTGCAGCTGCAGTTGCGGGGTTTCAGGCGGGTGACGAAGTGACAGGTGTCGCTGGAGGTGCCGTTGCGACTTGGGGCTCAGTACGCTTTGCCATGCTAAAAGGGGTGATGGATGGTGGTTCACTTGCTTTTGAAGTGGATCGAGACGGTAAGAAAGTCGACTTACAGCTAGATATGACTGATGGTGCTGGCGTCTTGCAAGGGGGGCAGTTAGCCTCGGCGCTTGGGTTGTCTATGCAAGGGTTGGATTATCCTCCACGGATTGACCAGGTAACAGCAGGTGCTCGTGGTGAAATGGGCGGGTTGAAAACGGGCGATTTGATTTTATCTGCAGATGGTCAGCCGGTAAAAACTTGGCATGATTGGGTGCTGTTAATACAGGCAAGCCCTGAAAAAAGCATTTCTGTGGAACTAGATCGAGATGGTGTGATCATAACTACTGATGTTACACCGGCTTTATTTGAAGCAAAATGCCGAACATATGGCAAGATTGGTGTTAGCCCTCAGTTTGAACAAAAATGGGTGGACGCCATTCGCTCAGAAGAAATATATGGGGCAGGGGCTGGGATTGGCGTTGCTTTGGACAAAACCTGGAACATGTCAATTCTCATGCTAAAAATGATGGGAAAGATTGTCATAGGTGAGGCATCGGTTAAAAATATTAGTGGCCCAATTATGATTGCCCAGGTTGCTGGTAAAACAGCCAGCATCGGCGTTGTATCATTCATCACATTTTTGGCTATTATTAGTATAAGTTTGGGTGTACTAAACTTGTTGCCAATTCCATTGTTGGATGGCGGCCATTTGTTTTTTTATCTTTTTGAAATTGTGTTACGAAAGCCAGTCTCTGATACTATTCAGGTATGGGGACAAAAAGTGGGTTTGGTCATTTTGTTTTTAATGATGAGTATTGCATTATATCAAGATGTTAATCGGCTTTTTGAAGGATGTGAAAATGTCTCGGCTCAGCAAGATAATAAAAAATAGAAAATAAAGCCAATTATATGTTAATATATTAATATATCAGAGGATGATTGCTTTTTTGCGCGTATCACTAAGTGAGAGTGAGTAGAGAATGAGTAAACGGATAGGACTGATCCTGCTATTTTGGGGATTGATTAATTTAAGTGCACAAGCTTTTGAACCTTTTGTCGTTAAAGACATTCGTGTGGAAGGCTTGCAGAGAATTTCAGCCGGTACAGTATTCAACTATTTACCAATTAAAATTGGTAGTACGATGGATAATAGCTCTACCGCAAGTGCCATTCGAACCTTGTATAAAACGGGCTTCTTTCGAGATGTCAGGCTAGAGCATGAGGGAGATATCCTCATTGTGTTTGTTTCTGAGCGTCCTGCAATTTCAGAAATTAATATAGCCGGTAATGAAGACATTGAAAGTGAGGACTTACTGAAGGTATTAAAAGAGGTTGGGCTGACTGAAGGCCGTACTTTTAATCGCTCTCTACTCGATAAAATTAAGCAAGAGCTGCACCGTCAATATCAAAACTTTGGTAAATACGCAGTCCGTATTGAGTCTGAAGTAACCCCGCTAGAGCGAAACCGAGTGGCAATTAATATTGATGTCTCGGAAGGGCAGTCTGCCAAAATTAAGCAAATTAATGTTGTTGGTAATCAAGTTTTTGAAGAAGAAGAGTTAATTGATGATTTTGAGCAATCAACATCAGGCATGATTTCTTTCTATACCAAAGATGACCAATACTCACGGCAAAAATTGTCTGCTGACTTAGAAACGTTACGCTCGTTTTACCTTGATCGTGGATATATTAATTTTAAAATTCTCTCGACTCAGGTGTCTATCACGCCAGACAAAAAAGACATTTACATCACCATTAACGTGCAAGAAGGTGAAGTCTTTACCATTAGCTCTGTTAAGTTAGCAGGTGACTTAAAAGTTGCTAAAGAGAAATTGTTTCCGCTCATTAAAGTCAATAAAGGTGAGATATTTTCCCGTAAAAAAGCGACGCGTTCATCAGATAACGTCACTTCTTTATTAAGTAATGAGGGCTATTACTTCACCAATGTTAATACGGTTCCTAAAATTGATAACGAGAAAAAAGAAGTTGCCTTAACGTTCTTTGTAGACCCTGGTAAGCGGGTTTATGTGCGACGAATCAATATGATTGGCAATACTAAAACACGTGATGAAGTATTACGTCGTGAAGTTCGCCAAATGGAATCTGCGTGGATATCAGCCAAAAATGTTGAGCGTTCTAAAGCGCGCTTAAAGCGGTTGGGTTATTTTGAAGATGTCAACGTTGAAACACCAGCGGTTCCTGGTACGACAGATCAAGTGGACATTAACTTTAAAGTGAAAGAGAAACCCTCTGGTAATCTGCTTGCAGGTATTGGATTTTCTCAGTCACAAGGTTTGATCTTCAATGCAAGTATCAGCCAAGAAAACTTCTTGGGTACTGGTAAGCAGTTAGGTTTCTCGTTTAACAATAGTGATGTAACAACACAGTACAGTGTTAACTATACCAACCCGTTTTATACGGTGGATGGTGTTAGCCGAGGTTTCTTATTGTCCTATCGTGAAACAGATGCTGAAGAAGCCGATATCTCAGATTTTACCACTAATGAACTGAGAACAGGGGTTACCTATGGTATCCCTCTGAATGAATTTGATCGTCTTCGAGTGAATTTTGAGTTGGTCGATACCGATATTAATATTGGTAATACAGCACCGGTTGAGGTAGCAGAATTTCTTGATGATAACGGAGAGAGCTTCTTAAACTACTTGGTGTCTGTTAGTTGGGCGCACGATACACGTAATCGCTCGGTATTCCCGACGAGAGGGGCATTTCAATCGGTCAGTGCTGAAGTCACAGTCCCTGGTAGTGATTTGACGTACTACAAAATGGCTTACAAGCAGCAGCGCTTCTTCCCGTTAACTAAGTCTTTCATTTTATTGCTTAAAGGTGACTTAGGTTATGGTAATGCGTATGGTGAGACTACTGAATTGCCATTCTTTGAGAACTTCTTTGCTGGCGGCATTCGTTCAGTGCGTGGTTTTACCGACAACTCGCTGGGTGATCTAGATTCCAATGGTGAGCCGTTTGGTGGAAACGTGAAAATTGTGGGAAATGCTGAACTTATCTTCCCCGTACCGTTCCAAGAAGATAACAAGACGGTTCGCTTAAGTGCTTTCTTTGATATTGGTAATGTTTTTGATGATACCGATGCCTTTGATCTTGCTTCATTAAGAGCCTCAGTCGGTTTGGCAGCAACTTGGTTGTCACCCGTTGGGCCGTTAACGTTTAGTGTTGCACAGCCAATACGTGAGGAAGACGGAGATGATACTGAGATCTTCCAATTTTCTTTCGGCTCTGCACTATAATTGAATTTAATGATTTATCGTAAAATAAAAAGGAGCTCGTCTTGAGAACATTTGCACCATTATTGCTGATTGTTGGTTTGTTTGTAGGTGGAATTCAACAAGCAGCTGCAGAGATAAAAATTGGCTTTGTTAATCGTAGCTTGATTCTAGAAAAAGCGCCTCAAGCGGCTAAGGCTAAGAGTGATTTGGAGAAGAAATTCCAGCCGCGTGATAAAACAATTGTCGCTGATCAGAAGAAATTAAAGAAATTACAGCAACAATACAATAAAGAAGCACCAACCATGGGGGCGACTCAGCGTAAACGTTTAGAGACTAAAATCTTGCAGAAAAAGCGAGATATCAAGCGAGACACTGAAGAGTTTCGTGAAGACTTTAATATTGCGCGTAATGAGCTGATTGCCAAGTTGCAAAAACAGGTGATTTCAGCTATTAAATCTATCGCTAAATCAGATGGTTATGATCTTATTTTGATTGACGGTGTTGGCGTTCTATATCATAGTAAACGTGTTGATATTACAAGTTCAGTGTTGGCGCGTCTGAAAAAGATGTAATGACCCGCTGTTGATAGGTTGGGTGTTTGTGTGGGTGAATTAACATTAGCTGATCTGGCAAAACAATGTGATTGTGTTGTTCAAGGGGATTCTTCAACCCTTGTTCGGCATGTTGCAACCATACAAGCGGCACAACCTGGCTCGATTAGTTTCCTAGCAAATTCTAAATACAAAAAATTTCTTTCTAAAACCTTAGCCTCGGCAGTGATTATTCATCCTGATCTAAAAGATGAATGTTCCGTTCCTGCTTTGTTGCACCCTAACCCTTATGTCACTTATGCAAAAGTAGCTGCACTCTTGTTTCCAGTTACCTTAAGTGGGTGTGGAGTGCACCCGTCTGCTGTGGTGAGTGATTCTGCGACTATTTCTGCTTCTGCACAAATTTGTGCCAATAGTTTTATTGGTGAGCATGTCACGATTGGTGATCATGTTTACATCGGCCCTAACTGTGTCGTGGAAGAGGGTTGTTCCATTGGAGAAAACACGCATTTGTTGGCCAATGTCTCGCTGCGACCTGGCACCATTATTGGGTTAAGGGGGATTATTCATCCTGGTGCTGTACTAGGCGCGGATGGGTTTGGTATCGCCATGGATGCAGGTCAATGGCTTAAAATACCGCAGCTGGGCCGAGTGGTTTTAGGGGATGATGTTGAGGTTGGTGCCAATACCACCATAGATCGAGGTGCGATAGATGACACTGTGATCAACAATGGCGTTAAGCTCGATAATCAGATCCAAATTGCTCACAATGTTGAAATCGGAGAGCACACTGCCATTGCTGGCTGCACCGCAGTAGCAGGCAGTACAAAAATAGGTGCCTATTGCACGATTGCGGGTGCCGTAGGCATTGTTGGACATTTGACGATTGCTGATAAAGTACATGTCACGGCAATGACGTTGGTAACAAAATCAATCACAAAATCAGGTAGTTACTCATCTGGGACACCAATGTTACCAACAGAGGATTGGCACAAAAGTGCGGTGCGGTTTAAACAGCTGGACGCATTAGCGAGAAAAGTCGCGCGATTATTCAAAAAACAGTTGTTATGACTTGTTTTACGGTGACTTTTCGACTCTAATGCAGGTGTCCATACTAAAACAGCGCCTTTAACCTGCACAAACTAATAACAAGGACGATAATAAAAACAATGGAAATGGATATTAACAAAATCATGTCTCTCTTGCCTCACCGGTACCCTTTTTTACTGGTTGACCGTGTGCTTGAGTTCGAGAAAGACAAATACCTAATTGCACAAAAAAATGTCAGTATCAATGAGCCTTTTTTTCAGGGGCACTTCCCAATAAGACCTGTTATGCCAGGTGTTTTGATTGTTGAGGCATTGGCTCAAGCAACAGGTTTGTTAGGCATGGAGTCTCATCCAGAAGAGACAACAGAAAACTCACTGTATTTGTTTGTTGGGATCGATAAGTGTCGCTTTAAGCGCCCAGTAGAGCCGGGTGATCAGCTTATTTTAAAGGTTGAACTGATTGGTGGTAAACGAGGTATCTATAAATTTAAAGCTGAAGCGACTGTTGATGGTAAAGTTGCTGCGACAGCTGAAATTATGTGTACCTCTAGGGAACTCTAATCTTGATTCATGCAACAGCAATAATTGATGACTCAGCCGCGATAGACCCTAGCGCTGAAATTGGTGCTTACACGTGCATTGGTGCAAATGTCACCATTGGCGCTAAAACCGTAGTTGGCCCCCATGTGGTTATCAAGGGGGCAACCACCATTGGTGAAGAGAACCATATTTTTCAATTCTGTTCGATTGGTGAAGATCCTCAGGATAAAAAATATGCTGGTGAGAATACCCGCTTAGAAATTGGTGACCGCAACACCATTCGTGAATATGTCACAATGAATCGTGGTACTAGCCAAGATCGTGGTGTTACCTCAATTGGCAACGATTGCTTGTTTATGGCTTATACGCATGTAGCGCATGACTGTATCGTACACAATCATGTCACAATGGCGAATGCAGCTTCTATTGCTGGTCACGTAACTGTTGGTACCTATGCTATTTTAGGTGGTTTTACCATTGTGCATCAGTTTTGCCGAGTAGGCTGTCATAGTTTTATTGGTATGGGTGGGCATATTACTCGTGATGTGCCACCTTACGTCACTGTGGGTGGTCAGCCGACTAAGCCTCGGGGTATAAACCAAGAAGGGTTGAAGCGGCGTGACTATGATAAGGATCAAATCGCGCATATACGCAGGGCTTTTAAAACCTTATATAAAGCTGGGCACTCACTGAAAAAATCGACTGAATTGCTGAAAGAGCAAGCAGAAGAATGCCAAGCCATTGCGCCATTTGTTGAATTCTTGGAAGGGTCGGAGCGCAGTATTCTCCGGTAACAATTGATATGCATTTTGGTATTGTAGCGGGTGAAGCTTCCGGTGATATGCTCGCCGCTGGGCTAATTGCCGAAATAAAAAAGATCCATCCGGATGCAACCTTTGAAGGTATTGCAGGCCCCCTAATGATAGAGCAAGGATGCAAGGTCTTGCACCCGCTCGAAAAATTATCGGTATTTGGCTTGGTGGAGGTGCTTAAAGACTTACCCGAGTTACTGGCTATTCGCAAAGATGTGCGTAAGCACTTTATCGCTAACCCCCCTGATGTATTTATCGGAATAGATGCCCCTGATTTTAATTTCTCATTAGAGGAGCAATTAAAGCAGCAAGGCATAAAAGTAGCGCATTACGTTGCACCTACTGTGTGGGCATGGCGCGAATACCGTGTGCATAAAGTAAAGCGTGCGGTTGATTTATTGCTTTGTATTTTTCCTTTTGAAGAGAAGTATTTTGCTAAGTTTGATATGCCAGCCGTTTATGTCGGTCATCCACTTGCAGAATCTATTCCCTTTGAAATTGATCAAAAGAAAGCCCGTGAAAAGCTTGGGTTGTCAAAGGTAGAAAACCTAGTTGCTATCTTACCAGGGAGCCGCAAAAGTGAAGTGGCGATGTTGGGGGATGCCTTTTTAGAAACAGCGCACATCTGCTTGCAATCACACCCAAGGTTACACTTTGTCGTGCCAATGGCGACTCAAAAAACCCGTATGATTTTTGAAAAACAATTGGCGAAACATCCAGAATTACCGATTACGTTGGTGGATGGGCAATCTGATGTGGTTCTGGCAGCCTGTGATGTCACCTTAATGGCCTCGGGTACGGCAACACTTGAAGCTTTGCTGTATAAGCGGCCAATGGTGATTGCCTATAAAGTGTCTGGTTTAACTTATTGGTTGGTGAAAACACTAAAGCTGATGAAAATTTCGAGCTTTGCTATGGCGAACCTCATTGCAGGGAAGAAAATAGCACCAGAATTTATACAGCATGATGTGGTGCCCAAGAAGATGGCTAAAGTGGTTATGAACTATCTTGATAACCCTGAAGAGCGACGCGGGTTACAAATCGCGTTTTTAGAAATCCATTTTAAAATGCGTCAAAACAGCAGTGAGAAAGCTGCAAAAGCCGTGTTGGACTTACTTGAGCTGCCTCTATCACAAAATGCTTGAATGCTTTAATGGGTTTGTTGAATACCCTTAATCTGTTATATTAAGCTCCTCGAAATTCCCCTGTCTTGCCCATCTCCCAAAGGATTGAGGTTATGTTAGTATTACTCGGCGCACCTGCGTTATCTGACTTTCGTTGTGACAAAATTCGCCAAGCGGTTAAACACGCGAGCCACAAGCTTGATTCAATCTCAACCAAAACACTTTACCTGATTGAATGCTCAGAGGACTTGAGTGCGTCAGAACAAGAAAAAGTGGGGCAGTTATTACAGGCCAATTGGTCTAGCATAGAGGTTTTGTCGGATCAATTTACAGGCTTCGCAACACCAAGAGCAGGGACGATATCACCATGGTCGACAAAAGCGACTGATATTTTACATCACTGTGGTTTGGATAAAGTGATGCGGGTTGAACATGGCGTTGCGTATCAGCTCGCCGGGGAAGCCGCATCAGATGTATCTCAGATTGAAGCGTTCTTACATGACCGGATGATTGAAGCATTTTACGCACAAGCGAGTGAGTTGAACGGACTTTTTAAACATTCAGAGCCAGCGCCATTAACCTGTGTTGATGTTCTTGCGGGTGGCGTTAGTGCGCTGCAGCAAGCCAATCAGGATTTAGGTTTGGCTTTATCAGGCGATGAAGTTGCGTATCTTGTTAGTGCCTTTACAGAGCTTAAGCGAAACCCAACTGATGTAGAGCTTATGATGTTTGCTCAGGCTAACTCGGAGCATTGCCGTCATAAAATATTTAATGCCGATTGGGTGATTGACGGTAAAGAAGAGGCCTTAAGCTTATTTGGTATGATTCGTAATACCGCAGATAAGACACCGGTGGGTGTGCTGTCTGCGTACAGTGATAACTCAGCGGTTATTGCCGGCGCAACAAAAGGCAAACGGTTTTGGCCTGATGATAATCATCAATATGGCTTTAATGAAGAGGCGGTTCCTATACTCATTAAAGTGGAAACGCATAATCACCCGACAGCTATTTCACCCTTTCCTGGTGCTGCAACAGGCTCTGGTGGTGAAATACGGGATGAAGGCGCAACCGGGCGTGGTAGTAAGCCAAAAGCTGGGTTGACGGGCTTTAGTGTTTCTAATCTGAATATTCCAGGGTTTGAGCAAAGCTGGGAGCAGCCCTATGGCAAGCCAAAACGTATCGTATCCCCATTAGACATTATGATTGAAGGTCCATTAGGAGGCGCTGCCTTTAACAATGAATTTGGTCGCCCGAATATTGCTGGCTATTTCCGGACTTATGAGGAAACGGTTCAAGATGGTGATAATGCTGAGCGCCGTGGTTATCACAAACCGATAATGCTGGCAGGCGGCTTAGGTAATATCCGCCCTGATCATGTTGAGAAGCATATAATCCCTGCAAAAGCCAAAATCATTGTTCTCGGTGGACCTGCCATGCTGATTGGTTTAGGGGGGGGCGCTGCTTCTTCAATGGCCAGTGGTGCAAGTTCTGAACAGCTAGATTATGCCTCTGTACAGCGTGGAAACCCTGAAATGGAGCGTCGGTGTCAAGAGGTAATTGACCGCTGTGTTGCTCGAGGTGATCATAACCCCATTATATCAATACATGATGTCGGTGCAGGTGGGTTATCGAATGCCGTCCCTGAAATTATTCATGACTGTGATCAGGGTGGGGTGTTTGAGCTGCGGAACGTCAACAATGATGACCGTGGGATGACACCGATGCAAATTTGGTGTAACGAGTCTCAAGAGCGCTATGTCATTGCGGTTGCTGCTGATCAGGTCAATTGGTTTACTGAATTATGTCAACGTGAGCGTTGTCCGATGGCAGTCGTTGGAGAGGCGGCTGATGAAGAAGTCTTGATATTGAATGACTCGGAGCTAGATGAGCAGCCGATCGATTTACCCATGTCAGTGCTGTTTGGTAAGGCGCCAAAAATGACACGCTCGTTTGATCGTGTTGACTGGAATAGACCCAGCTTACAATTAGATGGTATTTATTTATCTGAGGCTGCCGAGCGTGTTTTAAAGCTCCCCAGTGTTGCTGATAAAACATTCTTGATTAGTATTGGTGATCGAAGTATTACCGGTATGGTATGCCGCGACCAGATGGTAGGGCCGTGGCAAGTGCCGGTTGCAGATGTGGCTGTCACCAGTAGTGGTTTAGACCCTGACAATAACACCGGTGAGGCGATGGCAATGGGTGAGAGAACCCCTGTGGCCTTAATTAACCCTGCCGCCTCAGGCCGTCTTTCAGTAGGGGAGGCAATCACTAATTTATGTGCCGCCTCCATTGATCGTTTGAGTGATATTAAGTTGTCGGCAAACTGGATGTCAGCAGCCAGCCATGATGGCGAGAATATGGCGTTATACGATACTGTGAAAGCAATAGGAATGGAGTTATGCCCTGAGCTTGATATCGCGATCCCTGTTGGTAAAGACTCGATGTCAATGAAAACAGTCTGGCAAGAGGAGGGTCAAGAAAAAGCCGTGACATCCCCTTTATCGCTCATCATTACCGGTGTAACGCCTGTTACTGATGTCACCAAAACACTGACGCCAGAGCTGCAAACAGATCAAGACGATACGGTTTTACTCCTGGTTGACCTCGGGTTAGGCCAGCAGCGTTTAGGGGGAAGTGCATTAGCGCAAGTCTACAATCAGTTAGGGGATGAATCGCCTGATTTAGATAATGTTTTAGCGCTGAAAGATTTTTTCAAGGGTATGCAGGTTTGTCATCAAAATGGATATGTTCTCGCTTACCATGATCGCTCTGATGGCGGTTTGTTTGCGTGTTGTAGTGAAATGGCATTTGCAGGTCATACGGGCATTACGATTGACTTGACCGCTTTGGGTGGCTCAGATGTTACCGCGCTTTTTAACGAAGAGCTGGGTGTTGTGCTTCAGGTTTCAGCGGAAAATGAGCCAGCAGTCAAGGCTGCTATGGGTGAAACGCTTAGCCAGCATATACATAATATTGGCACTGTCTCAAAGAATGATCAAATCAGCTTTGAGCAAAATGGTGAGGTTGTACTCACTGCATCTAGAACAGAGTTATGGCGTTATTGGTCCGCGACCAGTTATCAAATACAGTCACTTCGAGATAACCCGCGTTGTGCTCAGCAAGCGTATGATGCCCAGCTAGATATACGTGATCCAGGTATGGTGCCTAAAGTGGGCTTTAGTGTTGCCGCACCACAAATTAATACCGGCGCTAAGCCTAAAATGGCTATTTTACGTGAGCAGGGCGTGAATGGTCAGTTAGAAATGGCGGCCGCGTTTGATCGTGCTGGCTTTGATTGCATTGATGTGCACATGAGTGATCTGATTGAAAATAGAATTCAATTAGCAGAATTTAAAGGCTTGGTCGCGTGTGGTGGTTTTTCCTATGGGGATGTATTGGGAGCCGGCCGAGGTTGGGGTGGTACCATACTGTATAATGCTGCATTAAGAGATCAGTTTCAGTCATACTTCGAACGTGAAGATACATTTTCGCTAGGGGTCTGTAATGGCTGTCAAATGCTGTCAGGATTAAAAGATATTATTCCTGGCGCTGAGCATTGGCCTGAATTCGTCCGTAACCAATCTGAGCAATTTGAAGCTCGTGTAGCGATGGTCGAGGTTGTAGAGTCTCCTTCGATTTTATTGCAGGGCATGGCTGGTAGCCAGTTACCGATTGCAATTGCACACGGAGAAGGTCAGGTGAGACAGCAGCCAGGCGCAAGGCCATTGAGCTCGATGCGTTTTGTTGACCACTACGGGCATCCGACAGAAACGTACCCCTTAAACCCAAATGGTTCAATCAATGGTTTGACGGGGGTGACAACAGATGATGGGCGGGCAACGATAATGATGCCACATCCAGAGCGTGTTTATTTAACGCGTCAGAATTCGTGGGCACCTAAAAATTGGCAGGTAGAAGCGCCTTGGATGCAGTTATTTTATAATGCACGGGATTGGGTTTCATAAGAAATTCTAGCTCGATAGGGTACATTTGGTTTTGAATTTTTATGGTCGGTTAATGTGAGTTGGTGTTTTATTCATCTCGTCGAAGGGGGTTGTGTGTAAGGTTCGCTGTTTGCCATGGCAACCTGCATGAAAATGCAGGAGAGGAATATTAAATACAACAGCATGATGGCAATAATCAGTGCTCGAAACTGACTGAACATAGCTCGTGGCTCCTTGTTCCCTTAATCTTGATCGGTGTGCAGCTTATCTCGTTGGCTGGCTTGTTTGTTGATGAATGGCATGACCAACATACCTGTTATCCAGCTCGATTCTCGCTCTGATCTAAACTCAGGGATGCCGATGACCATGTCGGTGTGACCTTTTCTAGGTTGTTCAATATAGGTGCCAAACAGTCTGTCCCACACTGAGAGGTTGAATCCATAGTTGCTGTTGGTTTCATCACGCTCAGTTGAGTGGTGAACTCTGTGCATGTCAGGTGTGACAAAAATCAAGCGAAGGATGTTATCTACTTTCTTTGGTAGCTTAATATTACCGTGGTTGAACATCGCCATTCCATTTAATATGACCTCAAAAAGAATGACGGCAACAGCAGGTGCACCTAACAGTGTAATGGTTGCAAATTTTACCAGCATAGAAAGAATGATTTCAATCGGGTGGAAGCGTGCGCCTGTTGTCACGTCATAATCTAAATCTGCATGGTGTACACGGTGTAATCGCCAAAAAATGGGTACAATGTGAGCAATAATATGCTGTAGATAGATAATGAGATCCATAATAATGATGGTTAAAGGTAGACTGATCATTAAAGGCACGTCTAATGCATTCATCAAGCCAAGCCCGTGTTTTTCAGCGTAAAGTGCGACGCCAACAGCGGCCGTAGGCAATATAAAGCGGACGATGGCAGTATTTAAAGCGGTAATGGAGATGTTATTTAGCCATCTCGTGGTTTTGTTGACTTGGAGTGCTCGTTTAGGAAGCGTTATTTCCCATGCGGCAATTAAGCACAGCATAAATATAAAGCTGCTAATGCGAATTTCAGTTTCATAATGAATAATAAATTCAAGAATACTCATGCGCTGATCTCCGTAACTGCTCGACCTTGGGCTTTCCACTCGGGGAAGCCTGCTTCATAGCGACGAACGTTGATACCTTCGCGGCGCAAAATGGCAATCGCTTCATAAGAATAAACACAGTAAGGGCCTCTGCAGTAGGCCACGATTTCTGTACAGCTTTTCAATGTGTTGATCGAATTCATTAGCTGGTCTAAAGGCATGTGTTCGGAGTCTGTGATATGGCCAGATTCATACTCGGCAATGGGTCTAACATCAATTACTTTAACTTCACCCGTGGCAATTCTCTGTTCTAAGTCATTGGCACTAATGGCTTCAGTTGAGTCGAGAGGGTCGAGGTGTTGCTGCATAAGATGATTGATCTCTGCTAGGTGGTTTTCAGCGACATGTCGAACCAACTCCATCATTTGCACAACATCGTTGCCAGAAATTTGGTAAAAAACGTGTTGCCCTTGTTTGTCAGACTCAATTAACCCTGCGAGCTTTAATTGTTTTAAATGTTGAGATGTGTTGGCAATGGACAGGCCCGATAGCTTGCTTAACGTTTCGACGTTGTAAGGGCTTTGAGCCAAATAATCTAATAACTCTAGTCGGTTAGGTTGGCTGATCGCCTTGCCGATGCGGGCAAGCTGGGTAAAAAGTGACCGCTTAATGCTGAATGAACTCATGTTTTTTCCGTTTATATTATTCAATTGATCAATTGAATAATATAAACATACGCGTTTATGCGACATTTTTCAATGCGTTTTTACTGACAGTAAGGTGTCGTGAGCGGGGTTGCCCTAACTATCGTTGATCAATAACAGGGTTGATTAGGTCATGTGCCGCCCAGCGATTGGGTGCACCAATAAAGGTTGCGAATGATCACTAGGAGAGCGTAGGTCTTTTCGGGGGGGCTTTGTTCACCTACCAAGTGTTACAGCGTCTGGCAGGCCTCAAGGCGGTCTTAAATATTTTTTCCTGCCAATTTTTTAATCTCATCAATCAAGGTTTGCATTCTTCTGTGTGTGCCTAAATCAAGCTCAAGTTTCCCTTCCATGGTTTGAACCAATGGCATAATGCCTTGCTGAAAAGTATCTGAAATCACTTTTAAGTAATGGTCAACCTGAGGTAAGGGTTCGTTGATGACTTTAATATGGTACTGCGCTTTTTCCATAATCACTTGCATATCATTAATGGCATCAGCAATGGGTTGCATATTGATGTTAATCGTATTTTCTGTGGGAGCGGCAGTGTTGGTTGGCGCTTGTTGCAGGCTTTGAGTGAGCTCGCCTAATACCTCTAGGTTTAATTTGTCACTGAGTACATCGCTGATTTTTGCAATGGCATTGGTGCTGTCTGATGAACTGGAAAGTGTTTGATTAACGGATGATAAGTGCTCACTCACATCGACTAATTGTGCAACAACACGTTGGCCTACATCGGCATCGTCTCCGCCCATCGCTTTACTACGGCTGAAGTCTTTAAGAATAGATTGCCAGCGGTCTTCTTCAGCCTCTGTTGCATTACCCCGTAGCTGAGATAATTTTAATAGATTCTCTTCCGCACCCGTGGTGAGTAATTGCGCTTCACCTTGGTAATGGTCACCGATTAAAGACAATAATTCTTCATCATTCATAATGGCAGAGACTTTCTCTGTCATCTTATTCATATTTCGATAGCTGCCCTGTAGTTTGAATGATGGCTCTACACGGTATTTATTATCGGTTGCTGCAGAGATGATATACTGCTGGTTGACCTTTAATATCACCCCTTGTATAACAAACATTTTTTTCAATACATCGACGATCTCAGCCACTTCTGCAGCACTATAGTCATGTACTAAGTCAGTTGTTGCGACTTCTTTGCCTTTGGCCATATCAATTAAGGTGTAGACATCTTTCATGTCACGGGTGGCGAGCGGGGCTAAAACAGCATTGGAGGTTAACGAATTTTCGATATAGCTGAGCTCAAAAGCTTCTTCAGTGCCAGATAAGACATCCCCTAAGTTATAAATATCGGCTCGGTTAGCGAGCATATCTGGGATTTTAAATAATTCACCTGATTCGGTATAAGGGTTACCAGCCATGACGATGCAAAATTTCTTGCCGCGCATGTCATACGTTTTGGTTTTACCTTTCCATACTCCTTCTGTTCGTCTTGTACCGTCACAGAGGGAGATGAATTTTTGTAAAAACTCAGGGTGAGTGTGCTGAATATCATCTAAATACAGCATGACATTATTGCCCATCTCAAACGCTAAATTAAGCTTCTCAAGTTCTTGTTTTGCGGTTGCATTTGGGGCGATGGCAGGGTCTAACGACATCACGTCATGACCTAAAGACGGGCAGTTGATTTTCATGAAAATCAACCCTAAGCGGTCAGCGGTGTACTCCATTAAGGTAGTTTTACCGTAACCTGGTGGCGAGATCATCATCAACAGACCCATTAGGTCTGTACGCTTATCATCGCCAACCGTCCCCATTTGTTTGGCTAAGTTGTCCCCGATCATCGGTAAATACACTTCGTTAATGAGTCTGTTACGAACGAATGAGGTGAGTGGTTGAGGTTTAAATTCGTGTAAACGCAGAATGTCTTTTTCTTCTTCTGCAATGTCTAGCCGCAATTGCAAGAACTGTCGGTAACTGGGGATGACCACATTGCGGTGGTGACTTAATCTGGCGGTAAACTCATCTAAAGAGAGGTTTAAGCTACGGTCGGTTATTCGGCGGTGCTCCGACATTAAATCACTGACAGTCAGTTCTAAATCTACTTCTGTTGCAAGTCGCGAAACCCGGCCTTCGGCATTTAAAATGGCGATGGCTTCTGGAATATATGCCGCTAACGAATCTAACCCATGGCTTTCGACTAAGGCTGTTAGCCACGACTCCGTAATTTGCCACCTAATGCCAACATGCCCTTCCATTTTTTTCAGGGCATCCTGGTAATCTTTCCAGGCAGATTGGTGCTGCATTTGGTCTTTAAACGTGGCGACCAATTCTTTGGCATATTTACTTTCAATAAACTCAAGGTGCTCACATGCCAGTTCTTCTGTTAAATAAAATGCTGCTTGCTCACAGGTTTGAGTATCTACTGCTAGTGAATGTTGTGAAATAAATTCTGACAGTGTTGCTTGAATTTCTTGCGAGAGTAATTGCAGTGCTTTGTCATTTTTAAATGCCGCTTGCATTTGTTTGGCTGACTGGGCTCTCAGTATCCACGTTTCTTGTTGGCTGCCATGTTGCGTATTCGCCCAAAATACAGCGGCTAAGCCGCGAACAAGCGGGGCGTATTGTAATAAACCGGCGCTGTCTAAAATAGGCACCAGTTTTTGTAATAATTTTGCGGCATCATGGTCATGGATGCCTTTTTCATAAGCTTCTTTATAGCGAGGTGCTGTATAGCTTCGGATGAGTTGCAAGAGCTGCTCTTCATCAGGTAGTGCATTGCGTAGTGTGTCATAGTCGAATTCGGTTTTTTGCTGGCGTACATCATGGATTAATTGTGATGTTAAATATTCGACCTTGGCAACGGTGTCTGTTTCGGACTCCAGGGTCATATCCCAATAGTCTTTTAATTGGGTGAGTTGATCGTTTTGGATTTCTTCAAAAAAATCCGTGCCCGTTAAATGTACTTGTAAAGTATCGTTTCTAGGGATGATGGTTAAGTCCAGCTCTTGGGTATTGACGCTGAACTTGTGCCTTGGCCCCAGTTTAATGATTTGGCCGCCATCTTCGTAAATATCGGTTTTATCTCGTAATGCTCTGATGGCATTGTCTTTGGCCGATTTTAATTGAGATTGAATATCATCGGCTTTAACGGCATCTCCTAGCTCTCTCAGTTGCTCGGCTAAATCTTTAACCTTGAGGACTAAGTTGTCTGAGGCGAAATAGGTGTTGAGTTCATCTACTTCGGTAAATTTTTGGCTGCGACGACCTAAATTGTTTAAAATACGTTCTGCAGCATCAGCGAGTGACCGTGCTTTACGTTGTGCCGCTTCTACAAGCTGAGATTTGTGGCCTTCAAAGGTGTCGTAAATTTCTTCACGCTTGCTGATGATGTCGTTTAAAAACTCATCATGGTCACTAAATTGGCTTTCGAGTTCTTCTAGTTGAATCAATAGCCGAGAGAGTTGTTCGTCGCACTTATCTGGTGTGGTTGAAAGCCCCAGTGCGTTTGAGATGGTTTGTGAAAATAATTTGAACTGCGCTGCAAACTGGGCAACGGCTTCAGTGGAGTGTAGTGATTTGCGCTTGTGCTTAGCACGCGCTTTACTTTGGTTCGATTGAGAGTAAACCTGAGAGATGGACTCGATAATTTGAGTTCTGACAGTGGCATCATCAATACTAAGAGAGGTCATTAACTCAGAGAGTAAGTCTAGCCCTGCGCCTAATTTTTCAATGGCCTCAACAATCGGGTCAAGGTCAACAATGGTTTGTGCGGCTTCTACATCGGCATCGAGTGAATCAATGGTACTGTAGTACGGTTTTAGTGCGTTTTCATTAGATAAAAATTCTACTGTTTTAAGGCTCAGCGCATCTTGAGAATCAATGACCTGTTGTTCCATGGTGTCAACGGCGTCAACATTGATGTAGCGATAATCTCGAATCGTGAGGAGGTGCCCGCGTTGTTTTCGCAGCCGGTCTAGCGCGTCAATATATTCTTCAGCGGTTCCCCATTGCTCGGCTTGAATAGAGGTTAATAATGATTTTTGTGTGGTTTCGGCATCAGCTAATGACTCGATGGATTTTTTTCGAATACTTTCAACTTTTTCAAATTCATCTAAAACCAGTTCTGCAGTTTCAGATATTTGCCTAAGCACAGCATCAATGCCATCGAGTTGCTTTGAGATGATCCAGTGATAGTTGTCGAACATCTTCATCGATGTTCGGCTCATATTATTATAAAGCTGTGATGATATGGCCTGATTATCTATCATTCGTGCAATGCTGAAAAAATCAGATATCCCCCTCACCAGTTCAGCATTACCGATTTTGCCAAAAAAACTTTGGCTTTGTGGAATTTGGCTAGCAAACACTTCAGACATGAAAGGGGTGTTCCATACTTGCATTGGGTGTATGCGAGTGGCTTGATCTCCTTCGGCATTAAAAATGACCATTTGGCCATCACCAAATAAACTGTATCCGTGGCCAAATATGGGGTTTTGTAGGCTTTTATTGATGAGGTTATAATTATAAAAAGCGACTTTTCCTTCATGCTCTTCATAAAAACAATATAAAACGTCTTCACCATTGGGTGAGCGAATGGCACGTTTAAAGCGCATGCCTGTCACATTATCATCAAATTTTTTGAATTCATCCGACTCCAAATAGATGCCGCCAGGGAAGATAATGCCGTGATCTTCTGGGAGCTGTACGCACGATTGGCCTATCGCATCATTGCGTAACACTGTATTGGTGTCGGAGTTGAAGATTAAGTAACGCCAATTTTCTTCTCGGTAAGGGCGCATTTTAAGCAGAATAATTTTACCAAGCTCTGCATAGTAAATCTCGGCATCACCGAGTGATTGGGTTTGGTCGTCAACCAGTTCTCGGTATATGCCTTGGCCATCTTCGGTGTTGTCCTCAACCTTGATGGTTAAATCACCGCCAACGGTTTCAACAAATACTTTATCGAGAATGTTGATGTGTGGGTGGCGCCCATTGATTTGGTCTTCTCTTTCGGTTTGAGTCCATTCAAAATCATGCCTAGGAGGAGGGGATATATCACGCTCACCCCGGTTGTCGATGTAAGATACTTCGGTTTCGTCAGTGGATATTTGCCAGCGGAAAACTCGAATATCTTGTATTCTCTCACCCATTTGGAAGCAGGCGAGCAGTTTGCTGTCTCTGACAACAAGCTGTAATAATTTGGCGTCTTTGTAGTAGGCGTATAGGTCGGTAAAGTCTTTGACGAAGTTGGGTTCGTTTAAAAACCTGAGGTTGTCGGTAACGGGTTCTATGTCGAAGTTTTCACCGTCTTGAGTGAGTTTGTAGAGGGAGAATACATCGGTGATTTTGGTTTCTTTTTTAAGGCCGATAAAGACGTTGTAGCCAAATAAGAGAACATCACCGACTCTCACGATGTCTCGGGCTAGGCAGTTGTGTTCGGTTCTGACTCTTACTCGGCCTGCCACCGCCATTTCTGTGCCACCAAATTCTTCTTGGCGCTGTTGGTTTAGATGTTGTGTTTTGCTCTCTAGGCTGCTGCCAAACTTAACGAGGCGCCCTCGAATAACGTCATAAGCGCCGCCTTGGGCGACGGCGTTATCTACGATGTTGTCTGTTTCAGTCTCTGTGCTCACGCCGTGTTGTCCTTTTGGCTTTGTTTGTTTTTTCCGCGGCTTGGTGTTGTTGCCTTACTTGTTGCTTGGTTGTGTGGCTTCCGCGGTGGTTTACTGTTGTGTTAGATATGGCTGTTGGTGATTTAGCTTTCCCTCTACAAACTATGTGAAGAGGGTTTGCTATGAATAGTCGAAAACTTAGCTGTCTTTCGTGTTTTCAGTTACGTCTTCATCATCGCTTTCACCCATGGAAAGAAGCTTGCTTAATGCGGCTTGTACTACGGGGCTCTTGCCGACTACGCCGTTGATGGATTTACCCACAGACAATGATTTTACAAAGCTGTCGAAGAAGTCACCTTGGCCGCCAACAATGTCGATATTCGCTTGTTTGAGGGCGGATGCCAATACAACTGCTTGCTCTTTGGCGACCACTTTTCCAGCTTCTATTGAGGCCATCATTTCTTCAAAGTCTCGCTCTAGTTTCATGCGGAACTCTTCGTGGTCTCGAGCTTGGTCTGTCATTTGGTTCATGGCTTCAAATTTATCGACAAGGCCATCGGCCTCGGCTTTAAATTGCTCTCTGGTAATTTCTGCTTGTGCCATACCTTGCTCTTTCTTCGATACCGCTTCTGCAACACCCATTTGCTCTGTGCCTTGTGCTTCGGCTTGCATTTTCTCAGCGAGTACCTTGGCTTCCATTAAGCCTTCTTTCTCTTTGGATTCTGAGGTTGCTGCAATAACGGCCGCTTCTGCAATACCAATCTGCTCTTTACCTTTGGCTTCTGCTAGCATGCGCTCTTGTAGTACTTTGGCTTCTGCTAAGCCTTCTTTTTCTAGGGCATCCGCTTTGGCTTCTTGTACCCGTGCTTCGGCTAAGCCATCGGCTGCAACTTCGGCTTGCTGGCCTTCGGCAAGTTTTTTCTGTGCTTCGGCTTTTTTCGAGGAGGCCTCTAGTTCTGCCTGGGCAATGATGTTGATTTCACCTGCACGGTGTTTGGCTTTAATTTCTTGTGCTTCAGCCGCTTTAACTGTTTTAACCTTTTCTTCTTCGGCGGTAGCTTCTGCATCTAATATGGCCACTTGTTTCATTCTGTCAGCTTCTGAGACAACGCGGACTTCGTTAATTTTCTCTTCTTGCTCGGCCACAGTGCGGTCTACCGCGATACGGTCACGGATAATGGTGGCGATTTCTTTCTTCTCGACTTCAATGGATTTTTCTTTCTCAATGGTCTGAAGGTCTACATCCCGTTCTCTGGCAACCACTTCTAAGTCTCTTGCGCGTTGTACTTTTTCTGTCTCAATGGATACGGCTCTGAGTCTGTTTTGTTCGGCAATTTCAATTTCACGTTGTTTGTTTTCTTCTTGAATGGCCAAATCACGCTCTTTTTCAATTCGAGCAGTTTCTGATTTTAGCAACTCTTCTTCTTCAATTTTTTTGGTTTCAGCCGTTTCTCGGGCAAGGCTGCTCGCCACTTCTCGCCCTTGTCTAAACTCCGCATCAGCTTGCTGACGCTCTAATGAGAGCATGGCTTCTTTGGTTTCAACATTCTTTTTCTTGATGGCCAGCTCTTCGTTACGCTCAAACTCATTGGTTTGAATGTTGAGCACAGCCGTCAGTTCGGTAATTTTACGAATACCCTGCACATCTAAAATGTTGTTGGGGTCTAAAGCGCTCTTAGGAGTTTGCTCTAGGTAGTCAATCGCGACATCTTCTAAAATGTAACCATTTAAATCATTACCAATTACTTCAACAATTTTCTCTCTAAAGAAAATACGGTCTTCAAACAATTTCTCGAATTCCATTTGTTTGCCGACCGTTTTCAGTGCTTCTGAGAATTTGGCGTTGAATAGTTCATTGACGGCCACTTTATCAGAGGCACGTTCTGCGCCTAATGATTTAGCCACTTTAAGCACATCATCACGGGTTTCGTTCACCCTTAAGTAAAAGGCCACGGTAATGTCGGCACGCATGTTGTCTTGGCAGATTAAGCCATCTGTTCCACGGCGGTCTATCTCCAGCGTGATTAAGGAGATTTTCATGTATTCTTTTTTGTAGATAATCGGGTAGACCAAAGCACCTGTGAAATGGACTTTGGGTTCCTTGGACATGTCGTTAACAATTAATGCGGTACCTTGTGCCACTTTGACATAAAAGGCACGAAAAAGACCTGCAAGGCCAAAAATAACAAGAAAAATGGTACCACCAATGGTGATAATGGGCATGAGTACATCCATGGTTTGTCTCCTACAACAATGCGTTTTATAAAATTAGTAAAATTCGGACTCGGCGACCACTTGGTAGCTGTTGTCTGCCTCTGTGTATTCTAAAAGTGCCACTCGATCCCCTTTTTTGAAGTCATTGGGTTCGCTTGCTCTGATTCTCAGTATTAAGTGTGCCCCTTCATCATTGATTTCAATTTCACCAAAAGTGGCGTTGACCTTAGTTGAGCGAATGGTGCCAATTTTGCCAATGAGGGATTGCGTGGTTTTTGTTTGTGACTTATCAAACAATGTTCGCATAGGCCTAATGACGACTGCCGTGCAGGGTAGTGCTAAGGCAAAGGCGGCAATAAAAATGGGGATGCCAACTAATATTTGAATGATGCTTGAGCCAAGTAGCGGGCTGATGAGTAGTGCTGCGAAGTAGCTGATGATCCAGCCAAACATGACTAAAAACGTAATGACAACGGTAATGGGAACGCCATTTAAACCAAGCTTTAATAAAACACCAGCCAAACCTTCTATGCCATCAGTAACCTCGTGTAGGCCATCGCTGTGCACATGAATGCCTGTGTGTGCATCGGGTATATCGGCGTCGAGCATGTCAATCTCGAGCAAACCTAGGGAGGCTATAAACCAATACAAAATGATGACCACCATTAATATAGAGTAAATGACCGTTGGGAAGGTACTAATGATATTGAGGAATTGATCCATAATTTTTTTATCTGATAGTGGTTAAAGGCAGTATTTAATTTATTACCGAAAAGTTCAACGTGTATTTATCTGCTGACTCACAACTAAGTGGTTAATTAGGAATAGTTGTATGTGTTGAAATAGTGTAGATGAAAATTGAAGGCGTCGTTAAAAAAGTATTGTGTACGAGAGTTTTTAATAGAGGAAATGTTGGTATGAGGAGAAGAGGGCGTGACTGGGGCAAAGTTGCCCCAACAGTGTGTGTGCTTAAGTTGCCTTAATGGTTTCAGTGTCGTCATCACCAAACCGAGTTTCTAGGTAGGTAATGATATCAGACGACTCGTACATCCACGTTGTATTGTTATTGTCATCAATACGGAGGCAAGGGGCTTTAATGGTACCGCCCCCATTTAATAAGTCTTCACGGTGTGGAGAGCCATCGGCTGCATTCCGGGTTTCAATGGGTAAGTTTAGGCGGCGCATTGCGCGGCGTGTTTTCACACAAAACGGGCAAGCGTAAAACTGGTATAAGGACAAGTGTTGGGTTTCTTGCTCAACGCGGGTTTGTTCTTCAGCACTGCGTTTAGCTTGTTTCGGGCGAGTGATGAAATCAATGAAAATGACAAGACGGCCAAGCCCTTCACGTAATAACTTTAGGAACATTCGATTAAGCCTTTAACAAAAAAACATAAATATTAGAGATCGATTGTATCATACCTTCGGAGCAATCGAAAAACTTGACTAATTTCATTGTATTTTGAATTACCTGCTATTGTTTAGAAAGACCTGAATTCAAGTCATAAGTGCATGACCGGTTAAATTTTCTTGTTTAATGCCAGTGAGCTCTTCAAAAGCCTCATAAGGTGTTTTGTAGCCTAAGCATTTTCTTGGCCGGCTATTTAATTTGTGAACTGCCGCGAACA
>JABHGC010000244.1 GCA_018672285.1 Methylococcales bacterium | reverse complement strand
CATCTTTTGCCAGGGTATACAGTAACTCAGCAAACGCTTTAGGCTGAGGTTGAAAGTCTTGATAGCGCATAAACAAGTGCTCGCAAGTGCTCATGACGACGTGTTTAACCGGGTTTTTCTTTTGTTTGCTCATGTGCGCTTCAACTATGGTTGTTTATGACGGATGAATGTTTTGCCAGCTTAGGCTGTATTTTGCAAGGTATTTTCTCAGTCTATCTGCATCATTGTTGGTTTTTTTGAGGGTGCGTGAGATGTTAAACAGTTGTCTGCTCGCAGAGGATAAATTCTTAGCTGTCATGCAAACCTCAAGTACGGCTTCTAGCTGAACCCTTTCTATATAGTCTAAAGTGTCTATTTGATCCTGGGGTAAGTGAGTGGTTAGGCAGCTTTTACTAGATGGGGTGATGCTGTGGTTTGACCATCTTTGTAATAGCCGGCTAATTTCATCATTGACCTCTGCCATTTTAATTCTGCCACCAATGGAGAGTGTTCCCATTCTTGTGATGCTAGCGCTTAAGTCTCTAAAGTTTGCTTTCCAGATGGCTTGTTCTGACAATGAAAAAGTTAAATAAGTCGCGTATGCCTGTTTGTTAAAAGACAACTGATGTTGGTGCTGGCGGCTGTACTGTTCTAATTCATATTGAATGTTTGGGGCTAAATCTTGTTTGCGCTCTTTGATGCCGGGTAATTGAAATGTCCAAAGGTCAATTCTGGCTAATAAATCCTCTCTGAAATGCCCGCTTTTGACGGACTCTATGAGGTCTCGGTTGGTACCTGCAATGAGTTGGAATTGGCTGGTTTTTTCTTTGTCTGATCCTACCGGTAAAAACCGGTGCTCTTCAATGGCGCGTAATAGCATGGCTTGCTCATCTAATCCGAGCTCTCCAATTTCATCTAGAAATAACATGCCTTGGTTGGCGCGAAGCAGTAATCCTGTGCGTGCCGATAAAGCACCTGTGAATGCGCCTTTACAGTGGCCAAATAGTGCTGACATTGCGCCATCGCCTTGTAATGTTGCACAGTTGACTTCTACAAACTCGCCGCTGATTTGCGAGCGTTGTTTTTTCAGCTCATATACTTTTCTGGCGAGCTGGGTTTTGCCTGAGCCTGTGGGACCTGTGAGTAGTACGGGGGCGGTTGAATGCATGGCCACGTGTTCTATTTGATCAATCAGTTTGTTAAATGCGGGGTTCTTAGTGGCAATTCCTGATTTTAAAAAGTGTGCACCTTCTTGTTGTTCGGTGGCAAATCGTTGGGCGATTAAATCGTATTGGCTTAAATCTAAGTCAATGGTGGAGTAGGTGCCTGGCAGTGGGTTTTCTTTATTTGGGGGTGAGGTTTGTATGAGTTGGGCAGGTAGGTATCTTGCTTCTGTTAATAGAAATAAACATATTTGTGCGACATGGGTTCCGGTTGTGATGTGAACTAGGTAATCTTCTTTTTCGGGGTTGAAGGTATACGATTTGCTGAAGTCGTGCAAAGTGGCATACACCTCTTCAAAATCCCAGGGGTCTTGTTGTTCTATGTGGTGAAACACAACTTCCGTTTCTGGGGAGGTTTGTTTGATGTCTTGTTTTATGAGGTCTGCGAGTGATTGAAAATCTTTCGAGAAAAGCAGTTCTAATCTGTCGATGATTAAGTCGTCGTATTGGCATAGTGCAATATTCGGCCTCCATCGTTCCCAACGTTTTTGTCCGTAGCGTTTGTCTAGTGTTGTGCCGAGTAGGCTGATGGCGATTTTCTTTTTCATAAGGAGGCTTTTGGTTGTTGGTTTGAAAAAATGAGTATTTATTTGGCATCAACGGTAGAGAAAAAAGTATATACCCCTCCATACTTTGCTTGCAGATGGTCGATATATAAATAGTTGTTAGATAATTATATACAATTGAGAGAAATATAGATAAAAAAATATTATTGAACTGATGGATCGTTAAAATATTTTTTTAAGCAAAAATAGCGTTAAAGAAAAATATCAAAACCAGTACCCCTGTCTGTAAGGACGCTGTATAGCCAGTTTCGTTGTTGTGATGTTGTGGAATGTTGGGTATTAAAAAATCAATGTGGCCCATTTTTAAAAGTTGGTATGGCCGTTGCAATATCTTTTTCAACACTAAAAGGAGTTTTATCATGAGTCGTTATCAAGTATTGCACGAAGTTGGGTCTAAACCGGTTAAAGCATGGACGAATGGTGTGCCATTTGATGAAAATTCAAAACAACAACTGCGTAATGTAGCAACCATGCCTTTTATTCATCAATGGATTGCTGCAATGCCCGACGTACATTTTGGTAAGGGGGCGACCATCGGTAGTGTGATTGCAACAGATGGCGCCATTATTCCTGCGGCTGTTGGTGTAGATATTGGTTGTGGGATGATGGCGGTTAAGACCAATTTAATGGCTGCTGACTTGCCGGATAACTTAGGTCGCGTTCGTGGCGGGATTGAACGTGCTGTGCCCCATGGGCGTAGTAAGCGAAACCGTAGTCGGCATGATCATGGTGCTTGGGGTGATATTCCTGAGGCTGTGGGTCACAGATGGGGCGCATTGGCTGGGGATTTTGATTGGTTATGTGAAAAACACCCAGCCATAAAGCACAGTAACAATGTGAAGCATTTGGGAACCTTGGGTACGGGGAATCATTTTATCGAACTGTGCCTTGATGAGTCTCAACAAGTCTGGGTGATGTTGCATAGTGGCTCACGTGGGGTGGGTAACCGTATTGGTACTTATTTTATCGAATTGGCTAAAAAAGAGATGGAGCGTTGGTTTATTCAGTTGCCTGACCGTGATTTGGCTTATTTGTCTGAAGGGTCACAACATTTTGGTGATTATGTAAAAGCGGTCGGCTGGGCACAATCTTTTGCTCGTTTAAACCGTGAGATCATGATGGATGCTGTTTTAGCGTCACTTGCCCATGAATTGCAGCGACCAATTGATGCCACCGCTCAAGTGGTGAACTGTCATCATAACTATGTGGCGAAAGAGCGTCATTACGGTAAGGATGTGCTGGTAACGCGTAAAGGTGCTGTACGTGCAGGCTTAGGTGACTGGGGGATTATTCCAGGAAGCATGGGTGCGCGTTCGTTCATTGTGCAAGGGCTGGGCAATGAAGAGTCTTTTTGTAGTTGTAGTCATGGCGCGGGGCGTGTGATGTCACGTACGGAGGCAAAGCGCCGTGTATCGCTTCAGGAGCATCATGATGCGGTGTCTCATGTCGAGTGTCGACAAGATGAAGGTGTGATTGATGAAACGCCTTCGGCTTATAAGGATATTGATGCGGTAATGGCGGCACAAAGTGATTTGGTTGAAATTAAGCATACGTTGTCACAAGTCGTATGTGTGAAAGGGTAATGAAATGACGGATTATATCAATATAGATGGATCTTTAGGTGAGGGTGGAGGGCAGATATTGCGCTCCTCCATTGCCTTGTCCATGATTACTGGAAAAGCATTGCATGTTTTTAACATTCGAGCAAAGCGCAGTAAGCCAGGGTTATTGAGGCAGCACTTAACCGCTGTTAAGGCTGCGATTGCGATTAGTCAGGCTGAGGCTACAGGTGTGCAGCTTGGTGCGACTGAATTTTGGTTTGAACCTAAATCGATTCAGGGAGGAGACTATTTTTTTGCCATTGGCAGTGCAGGCAGTGCCAGTTTAGTGATGCAGACGATCCTTTACCCCTTAATGTTTGCCAGTGTGGCGAGTGCTGTCAGGGTTGAAGGCGGGACATATAATGATTTTGCACCGACGTATGACTTTTTACAGGAGGTGTTGTTACCTTATTTGCAGCGCATGGGGGCGAAAATCACCTTGGTGTTGGACAGATATGGGTTTTATCCGCAAGGTGGCGGGCACATGACGTTGACGGTCGAGCCTAGTGTGTTAAAACCCATTAAGTTCACTGAGTTTAATGGCTGGCATGACGTAATCGCTGAATCAATTGCATGCCGAATGCCGAAAGAGACGGTAGGGCAACAGGTAAAGGCTTTGCAAAGGATTCCGGAGGTGACTGAGGGTAAAGAAACACGATTGCCTTCAAAGTGTGGTACTGGAAATGTCTTATACTTAAGGTTGAAGGGTGGCGATTATTCAGAGCTATTGGTCGGATTTGGTGGTGCGAGGGTTGCAACAGCTACGGTGATTAAGGCGGTTAAGCGACAAGCGAATAAATTACTCGGTGCCAAGGTGGGTGTTGGTGAGTATTTAGCGGATCAATTGTTGTTGCCGATGGCGCTTGCTGGGTCGGGATCATTTGAGACGATGCAACCTACCCAGCATAGTTTGACAAATGCGGCTGTTATTGGGCAGTTGCTTGGTATTGGGATTCAGTTTAAATCGAGTGAAAACGGCCTCTGTAAGGTCATTATTGATTCAGGGTAAATGGCAAAAGAAAATAAAAATCTTGATTTAGAAGAGGAAGCGGCTCTTGTTATAGAGGAGGGAGAGGCGTGTGAAAAGTGCCCTAAGTGTTTGCCAACTTATTTGCAGACTTTCGCTGACTTAATGGCTTTATTACTGTGTTTTTTCGTTTTACTGTTTAGTTTTGCTGAGGTCGATGCGGCGAAATATCGCTTACTTGCGATTTCATTTGAAAGTGCTTTCGGGGTTTCATCAGAAGATGTTCCTGATAGCCTTAAAGGTGTCAGCCTGATTAAATTTCAATTCAGCCCATTAATTTCTGAACCTGAATTCAAGTCATAAGTGCATGACCGGTTAAATTTTCTTGTTTAATGCCAGTGAGCTCTTCAAAAGCCTCATAAGGTGTTTTGTAGCCTAAGCATTTTCTTGGCCGGCTATTTAATT
>JABHGC010000291.1 GCA_018672285.1 Methylococcales bacterium | reverse complement strand
TAGAAACTGGAGCCACATTAGCGAAGTTTGGCTGAATCCACCAAAAAAGAATCAAAGAGAGGTTGAGTTAGAAAAAGCTGCATGAAAAATCGGACAACTACCTTGAAAAACGCCGACTTGCTCGGCAGTAATTTTAGTGGTGCCCTCAATCGTGTCAGGGACATCTTCTTTAGCAAAAGAGGGTGAGGCAATGCAGAAGCCTGCGATGAGTACGAGTACTTTGGTTATTTTCATTGGAAAAGCTCCGAGATGAGTTGTCTGAGTTGTCTGTGTCCTGCTTTTTAGTATAGAAGAGATTTGATTTTAGGCAATAAATCGCTTCAACAGGCGGGCTTATACATCAGTTGAAGAGTTCTCGTAGTGGTCTACTCTTATAATATGTGAAATTTTCCAAGTCTCTAAAATAGAGACAAATTTTAGCCTTAAGGTTTTTTTAATGTCCATACAAAAACTCTCTATTAAAAGCATTATCGTTACTTTATTGGTTGTGATTGGTCTCATTGCCATCGTGCTGACCACGGTCTCTGCTAAAAAGTATACCGAGCAAGCTCTTAGCCAGCAAAAAGCCTCTATTGCGAGGATGACGGGGGTTTTAGCCAAAGAAGCCGTTATCAAGCTAGAAGAAGTGATTGGCCAATTAGGGAAAGAGCTTAGAAAGAATAAAGCATTGAAAAAAGCCATTAAAAAACACTTGAAGGTGCCGACAGAGGAAACGATGGCAGCCGTCAAAGTGGGGTTAAATAGCCCATTTGAAGGCCGATTTTTTACTGCAGGGATGATCGATTTAAAAAGTGTTCGACTTTATAACAAAAAATTCTCGTTGGTTTCGAGCAAGACCATTGAAGGTGAAAATTTACCCAATGTGCTGACTGAAACCATTTATGCTGCCGCTAAAGACCGAAAAAAATCCGATAGGTTAAAGACGTTGTCTGGTATGTGGGTGCATAACGGTAAGCCTTATATGTCTTTATTAATTCCATCAGGCGGTTTAATTCTCAATGGCTATTTTGAGATTGTGGTCGCACCGGCTTATAACATTGTCAATATTGAAGAAATCCTAGGTGTTCCGCTTCAGATCACGACGACTACCGGTGATGTGTTAGCTGAATCTAAGTCTTGGTCAACCTCTAAAGTAGAAGACAGTTTAAGCATTAGCTATGTGATGAAAAACACCTTGAATAAAGATGTACTGACTGTGGTTGCAAGAGAAGACATGACAGAGTTCCATTCGCAAATGGGCGGCATTAAAAACACAGTATTGATGATATTTGCGGGTTTAATCGCCTTCTTATTAGTGACCTCTATTGTCTTATTAACACGCTGGGTCTTTAAGCCATTGTCAGATGTGATGACAGAGCTAGATCAAATTAGTAAAGGCAATTTAAATATTAAATTTCACCATGCGGGCACTAAGGAGTTGGTGGCTTTAAGTACCTCGCTTGAGAAAAATACGGCAGAGCTTAAAGGCAATTTAGATACCATTAAAACGCAGACGGCAGAAGTAAATCGGGTTAAGCAAGCAATAGATAATGCCTTTGCCAGCTTTATGATGCTGGATGAGCATTACAATATTGTGTATTTGAATGAATCTATTCGCGTCATGTTTGATAATTTTACGGATGAATTGTCTGAAGTTATTCCAGACTTTAATGTCGATGAACTCGTATCACGCCCAGTGTCATTGTTTTATAAGAATGGGTCACGGCAATATGATCGCATGAATAAATTTGAAGACGTATTTATTGAAGAGGTCACTGTGGCTACCCGCTCATATCGAACTGTGATTTCCCCGGTGATGGATGGTGAATCTCGTGTTGGTACGGTCATTGAGTGGCTAGACATCACGGATGAGTTAGCTCAGGCGCAAATGACTAAAGAACGTTTGATTGAAGAGCGAGCAGTTGCACAAGAAAATGGACGGGTAAGGGCAGGTTTAGATACTGTGCAAGCCAGTGTGATGTTGATGGATGCGACTGACAACATCATTTACATGAATGAAATGTTGAAGGCATTAATGGACGAAATGTCAGCTGATATTCGTCATGAAATTCCTCAGTTTAACCCTGAAGCACTGGTTGGCACGAATGTAGAAACGTTGTTAATCGGTAATTTGGCAGGTAAGACATTCTCTGAGTTATCTGAAACAGAAGTTGTTAGAACAGAGTATGGAGAAAGAACCGTTCAGCTAACAGCGACAGCTGTTATGGATAACGAAGAGCGATTAGGCACCGTGATTGAATGGGTAGATTTAACCCAAATGCTTGCAGATACTGAAACGGAAAAGGTGAAGTTGCAGCAAGAGCGGGTAGTCGCGCAAACCAATCAAAGGATCAAGCAATCACTAGATCAAGTGTCTGGAAACGTGATGATTTTGGCAACAGATGGCCAAATTATTTATTTAAATGAAGCGTTGCAAGCCATGTTAGCAAGTTCTGAACCTGTTTTAGAATCTGCAATCCCAGGGTTTGATGCGGGTGCATTGGTTGGTCAAAATATTCACTTTATTACAGATAACACCTCACTTGATTATGCGGTGTTTGATGGGTTATCAGATCAATATTCTGCGGAAGTGCAGATAGCAAGTAACATATATAAAATCATTGCTAACCCGGTTAAAGATGATACGGGTTCACTCGCCGGGACGGTACTTGAGTGGTTTGACCGCACAGAGGAAATATCGGTAGAAAATGACATTTCTGATTTGGTTGAAAAGGCACAATCAGGTGACTTGTCAGTCAGAATGGATCTATCGAATAAGACAGGCTTCTTTCACTCTCTCGGGGGTGGGATGAATAGTTTGGTTGAGGTGGTTTCAGGTTCATTTGATGATATTGGCCGGGTGATTGAGGCGTTGTCCAATGGTGACTTAACGCAAAAAATAGATGCTGAATATTGTGGTCAATTTAAAGAAATACAGGACAATATCAACGATACTAATTCAAGTTTGTATGATTTAGTTGGGAAAATGAAAGCAGCTGGTAACCAGATAAGAACCTCAAGTACTGAGATTTCCAGTGGTAATGTGACCTTGTCTCGGCATACCGAACAGCAAGCCATGAATTTGGAAAAAACCAAAACCAATATTGATGAGCTGACGGGGATGGTGCAGAACAATGCGGAGAGTTCAAAAACGGCATATCAGCTAGCGCACGATGCCAGTGATGTGGCTGAAAAAGGCGGTAATGTGGTAGATAAAGCCGTATACGCGATGGAAGATATTAGCCAGAGCAGCCAGAAAATATCCGATATTATCGGCATGATTGATGAAATTGCTTTTCAGACAAACTTGTTGGCATTGAATGCTTCTGTCGAAGCTGCCAGAGCAGGGGATCAGGGGCGAGGGTTTGCCGTTGTTGCAACAGAAGTAAGAAACTTAGCTCAACGTAGTGCTGGTGCTGCAAAACAAGTTAAAGAGCAAATCAATAACAGTTTAGATAAAGTGAAAATGGGCACAATGTTGGTGAATCAGTCCGGTGAAACATTACGTGAAATTGTGAATAGCACCAAAAAAGTAACGGCGATCATCAGTGAAATTGATGCGTCTAGCCAAATCCAGGCAACTGGGATTAAAGAGGCAAGCAGTGCATTAGCCTCTATCGATGAGATGACACAAGAAAATGCCGCATTAGCTGAAGAAACCGCAGCAGCCAGTGAGTCTTCTTTATTGCATGCAAAAGATATGGAAGCGTTATTACAATTTTTTAAAGTGTCTGTGAGTTAAATGGTGGGCGCTGTGACACAAACACCTAGATGGGTTTTCTAACCCTGCTATTTATTCATAACCATTGATTTATACGCAATTCTTGATCAACTTGTTAGCGTTCACTCTCCTGTTTTTTTTGAAATTTGTGCTTTACTTATAAAAGGTCATATTTTATTTTTTTTAGGAGATGGAATGGAAATTGTATTTAGCGTCGGAGCGATGGTTAATGCTTTAATTGGTGGTGCGATGATGGGTTTGTCTGCCTCTATATTATTGCTCTTTAACGGTAGAATTATGGGCGTTTGTGGTATTGCTCATGGTATTTTCTATTTTCAAAAAGATAATGTCATTTGGCGTATCTTGTTCATTCTCGGCATGTTTATTGGTGGTTACTCTCTCACCCAATTATCTATTGATGCATTTGAAACTGACTTAAACCTTATTGATACCAGTGCCCCTTCTGCAGTAGAAGAAGTGACCGCTGTTGTTGCTACAGCTGTTGATAAGGTTGAGTCTACCGGTTCTGCCGTAGTCGATGCTGTTGCTGGTACCGAGCAAATGACCATCGCAGGGATTCCTGTTAAATCGGAAGTCACGCCGAACCCAGAATATAAAATTAGCTTGATGCAGTTTTTGATAGCCGCTTTTCTAGTTGGTTTTGGTACCTCTTTAGGAACTGGTTGTACAACGGGTCACGGTGTCTGTGGTTTAAGCCGGTTGTCGTTCCGCGGAATGGCTGCAACCATGATGTTTATGTTTGCAGGTGGTTTGACTGTTTACCTCATTCGTAACGTACTTTAGGAGTCAGTTTAATGTTATTACTCATTTCTTTATTTTGTGGTGTGCTCTTAGGGTTCGGTTTAGGTCTTGCTGAAATGACGAAGCCTTCTGTTGTGCTGTCTTTTTTAGATATTACAGGGCAGTGGGATGTTCGGTTAATGTTTGTGATGATGGGGGGGATTGGTGTTCACGCCTTATTTTATCACTTAGTGGTCAAGCGTCGTGATATTCCAATATACGGGCAAAAATTTTGTATGCCGGGAAAAGTGAAATTAGATTTTCGCTTGATCTTCGGTTCGTTGATTTTTGGCGTGGGTTGGGGGATGAGTGGCGTGTGTCCTGGCGTAACCTATATTAACCTGGGGATGCTCGATATTCGTATTGTCTATTTTATTGGGGTGATGTTCCTTGGTAACTTTACTTATCGGGTCTTAAACCATTACGTTTTTAGTCGTAAATAAAGCGTTATATAGCCACTAGGAAATTTAGTGGCTATTTCAAGAATGTATTTTCCCCAAATTTAACGATACCGTCTTAAAGTCTGATTTTTCTTAAACCCGCTAGATTTCTTTGACGAAAAAATCCCCCAACCAAGTTTCAGGCTGTATGGCATTATTGTTCGTAAAGGCGACTTTATGTTGATAACGCTGAAAACCTTGTTGTAAAAAAAGCTGTTGAACATGAGGTTTGTTGGAGGCTACGTCCGCAATACAATATTTAGCCCCTTGCGCGATAGCGATATCTTCAAGCTGGCAATAGAGTTGCTCACATAGCCCTTGCCGCCTGAATGGGGCGAGTACTGCTGCTCGGGTAACAAAGCATGTGTGTTCTTTAATGTGTTTCACCGGTTTGCAGAAGCGTGTTGCTAATTTTTCAAAATTGAATGGGGCGTCACTGAGATACTCCCCTTCGCGCCGAAAAATACCTCGGACTGTCGCAATGGTTTGCTGATTTTGGGTTGCCATGAGTAAAATTGAGCGTTTGTTATCGTAGGGGTCTTGATAGGTTTTTTGTACTTCATTGGCCCAGCGGGTATCGCCCAGTTCTTGGCTGAATACTTGATAACGAAGTTGATAGACTTGACGTTGTAGCTCAGGTGTTGCAGCAGGGTGAATTTGAATGTCACTGTTTAGTTTGTATTGTGGGGCTGCAGTCATCGAAGCGTACTCTTGTTTTCATGGTTATCTCATAATTCAAGTTCAAACTCGGTGAGTTTCAAGGCAAATTGTGAGTGAGCTGATGAACGGTTTAGCTAAAATCTACTTAAAGCAGTGGAAACTACGGTGCAGCCTAGGGTATTTTACTTGGGCGGTTGCTGTGATCATCTCTTGCATCAAACTGGAACACTCCTTTAATATAACTAGGCCTCTAAAAAATAATAATAAAAAAGGAAGCTAATCATGACAACTGTGTCAGAATCTGATGTGTCCGTGCTCGGGTACAATTTACAACAAGTCACTCAACACCTCGCGAAACTAGAGCAAGAATCCAAATTGCAGGCCGATAAGAGAGTGCGTGAAGATAAAACCAAACGTTGGTTTTACGGGTTAGTGGGTGTGATGTTTGCTTTTTTTGCTGCGATTGGCTTTCAGATGGTGCACTCTTTAATGGGGGACATGGGCAAGCTTGCCGGTGGTTTTGAAAAGCACATGAGTAACATGTCCCACATGATGACCAATATGGATCACTATATGGGCGATATGGCGGTAGATATGAGTCATATTCAGTTGATGTCTAAAAATATGACCAGCATGAAGCAAGATATGGGGAATATGTCTCAGAACCTGCAAGTTATGGTGAGTATGACCAATGATATTCGTCGCATGGAAGTCTCTTTCCGGGATGTTGTGGACAAGGTTGGGCAAATGAACCAGTCGATGAGTGTGATGAACCATGGGGTCGGTCGCTTAAGTAACAATGTGGCGGGTATGAGGAATGATACTCATGACCTTGCATCGCCGATGCGTTGGATGCCATTTAATTAGAATTCTTGCTACCCCAACGCCGTTAATTGACTATGCTTAACGGTAGTGGTGCTGAGTCGACAGCACTAGCTTGAGTATTTTGCACAGAGAGTGTTGCTGTTTGCAAAATATTAGAGTGTATCGGAATATGTTGATATGCTAAAATAATAACTACAATTAAGCATAAAGATATGAAAATGAATAAACAACGTATTGCTGTGTTCGCAGCGCTATTCTTTTTTTCTGGTTTATCCCAGGCTAAAGTGAAAACCTATGGCTCTGTTCAAGCTGAGTACACCATCGAAGATCGTGATGGTTTAAGCAGTGAGCAAGGTGTTGATGATAATTTGCGCTCTAAATTAGGGTTCAAAGTCACTGAAAAAATAGGCCGTGGTTTTAAAGCGGCTGCAGTGATTGAGGTGCAAGTAAACAGCGCAGGTGATAGAGGTGTCAATAACCGGCAGATGTGGGTTGGCTTGTCGCATAAAAAATTAGGCTTTTTAGGTGCGGGTGCGTTGCATTCTCCTTACAAGAATAGTGGTGCTAAAATTGATCCTTTTTGGTTTACAGCATTAGAAAGCCGAGGTGCTGGTGGTATGTCGACAGCGGTCGGTTCTGCCAATCGAAATGTGAATGGTGGTGTTAATGGTATTTTAGGTCACACAGGGTTTATTCAAAGTGGCTTGTTCTATCGCTCGCCAGCGTTTTTCCATACCCGTTTAGAAATTGGTTTGTCTCCTGATGAAAAGGCCAATGGTGTTGTTGATGGCGAGTCTGCAGGTTCAAGTGATGGTGATGATAATGACTATATTATTGCCCTAACCTATGAGAAAGATGACCTTTGGTTGTTTGCGACATACGCTAAAAATAACGTTGAAAATGTGGACGATGAAGTGGCTTATAAAATCGCTGCACAATATAAATGGGGTCAGCATACTTTTACCGCCCAACGTGAATGGGTGAAAAATGCATTTGCTTTAGATGGTGGTCGGCTGATTACCGGCAGTGCTGATGATAATTTCTCATCAGTGGCTACGGGTAAAGATGGCAAGTTTTGGTTTTTAGGGTATCAGTACAAGCTGGGTAACAATATTTTCGTGGTGCAAGCAGGTGAAAATGACTCAGAGATTGATTCTGATTACTATGCGGTTGGTATGATTCATAAATTTAGTGCTTTAACGAAAATGTTTGCAGGTTTTACCGCCAGTGAAAATAGCCCGCTTCGGGATCGTCAGGCTTTCTCTATTGGGTTGCGAAAAGACTTTTAATTGTTTTCTTTTTTTGCCTTAAACTTGATGCAGCTTAAAGCGGTAACGTCTGGCAGCAAAAAAATAAGTCATCCTCTACTTTTCTTGTGCTGAGTTTTGGTGGTTCTGTGTAGCTTTGAACTAGCCGGGCTGTATAGGGCGTAAATAGTGTGTTGTTGATAGGACAGTGTGTCTTGAACAAACTATATCTCCCTAATTTTAACCTCCAGACAAGATCCGCTTCATATGGCCAACCATATCTTTCAGGCTGTTTTCTTTAATGGTTTGCATCAGCTCTCCTACCTTAAAGGGATGGTGATGCTCGTAAGCGACGCCCATCTGAGGCATATCAGCAAGACCCGTTTCGCGAGCGTGCTCCACAAACCCTTTGTTCTTCCAGAAGAAGGCGCCAGGCATCGTGGTTGGAATGACCAATACATAAAACAATATTCTTCCTAAGTAGGCCATGGTAAGTGTTGATATAACGAGTAGACTTGCAAAAATGCTGCTGTAAAGTCCATCAATGCCGATATTGAATAATGTCACAGCCGTTACTATGTTTACCCCAAGCAAGATATTTCTTAGCAGATAAACTTTGCCAAAGGTGGTTGTTTGCTCATAGTGAGCAGCCCCTGCTTCTCCTTCTCCAGAGGTTAAGTAACGGCGGTGAGCAATTAAGCCAATGGTTTCTATGGCTAAACCTGCTAATACAATGGCTGATAATACCTTAGACAACGCTAGTGTGTTGCTTAGAAATGGAAGGCTTAGTAAGCCGAGTAATACGCCACCCAGTGAGAGCATAGTGCCATAAAAGGTCGTGCCTGTTTGCCAGTGATTCCAGTAAGGGCGGGCAGGAATACGATACAACTTATACATATAATACGAGCCAAGCACTAAACCAATCATCGCTGTAAAAGCCAGTAAAAATTGAATGACATTAATCACTGAGCCTGAAAAGAATGAGAAGAAGGTCAATGCTGCTAAAGCCCCGAAGAACAAGCTCACACCTGCAATTTCTCGGCTTAATGGTGAGTGTCTTAGGTTGTTAAAGCCTCGATAAAACCGGTGTGGTTTACCTAGGTGCATATTGAGTTTGAATAAACCATAGCCAATTAAACCGACAATAATACACAGTATGGGTAAATAGGCGTTGCTATTGGCAATAGCATTAATCGGGCTTGAAGCTAAAAAGGCACTGATAAAAAAGAACAAAAAGACGCCCATGACCGCTTGTGCCGATAAGGTGAAAACCACGTGTGCATTTTCATGAGAGTGGAAAATTTTCCCCCAGTTCCAATGCTTTTTAACACCATGTTTCTTGTCGACGACAGGCAGGTATCGGCCCTCTTTTTCATCATTTTTATGGTATTTCACCGGAATGGAATCGGTACGTGTGACTTCCCTTTGCATGCTCCTGGTTTGTTGGAATCGAATATTAGGGTGGGTGATATCTGTTCTTGGAAAGCCTGGAATGTCGACTTTTGTTTGAGTGCGTCCTTCAGGGGTATTTTCAATCACGCCGAAGTCGAGCGCATTACCTAGACAAGAGGCAACACAAGCAGGTTTTAACCCAACTTCTAAGCGGTCTACACACATATTGCACTTGCTGACTTCACCTTGTACCGGGTCAAGTTGAGGCGCATTGTAAGGGCAAACCCAAGTACAGTAACCGCAGCCAAAACAAATATCAGGGTCTTGAAGGACGGCGCCATACTCTGCAAATTTGGTGTACGCGCGAGTAGGGCAACCTTTTAAGCAAACAGGGTCATCACAGTGGTTACAGGCCATTGAAATGTTCATGCGTTGGTAGGCGGGATAACTGCCACCTTCGACAAAACCGACAGAGCGAAACGAGATATGGCTGGGAACGTCGTTCTTTTCACTGCAAGCCGCTTCACAGGCATGGCAGGCAATGCAGTTATCCGCATTAAAGAAAAAGCCATGTTGCTTATAGCGATTTGGGTTGTCACCAATGCCATCATCATTGTTGATGTTGAGGCTTTTGTCTCTAAGGTCACTGCCTTCTGGTGTGGTTTCAATGTTTAAACCATAGCGGTTGGTGTCTTTGGTTTCTGTGTCCCAAAGTTTGGCGTATTGGGGTTCATCACTACGAACTTTAAACATCAGAATTTCCTCGATTCTTTGTTCAATAAAGCAGCCGCTTTTTGGTCGCTAATGGGTTCTAAGCGTATCGCCTGCTGTTTATACGCAGGCTGGCGTGAGTAGGGGTCTAATAAACCGAGTGTGAGTCGGTTGGCGCAATCATGGAAATGAAATGGGATGAACACTGCATTTTTGCTGACTCTATCTGTGCATTGCGCCATCACCACGGCATCGGATCGACGGGAAATAACTCGAACATATTCCCCATGTTGAATGCCTAACGCTTGAGCGGCATCAGGGTTGATCTCCATAAAGGGCGTGGGGCTGTATTTATTGTTGTTAGCGACTTTTCCGGTTTTGGTTCGGCCATGGAAGTGCTCGACTAGGCGACCTGTGTTTAACCAAAAAGGATACTCTTCATCAGGCACTTCATTGTTATTGATAAAGGGCAGTGGAATTAACTTCGCACGTTTATCTGGGTAGCTAAACGTGGTTGATTCTGTGTAAAGTCGTTTGCCACCTTGTGGTGGTATTTCGCCCGCATCGGCTTGTTCTTTGGTGTACGGCCATTGAATGCCGCGCTGTTTTTCAATTAAGTCATGGTTCATGCCTGAGATATTAACTAGGCGCCCTTTAGACAGTTCACCCATTTCTAAAAATATGTCGGCAGATTTTTCAGGGAAATTCACGGCATCGCCATTTTCAGCATTGAAGCGTTTGGCTACTTCATTAAAAATCCATAAATCTGACTGAGAGTTGCCTGGCGCATCGGTTACTTTTCTGACAATGTTGACTCGGCGTTCAGTATTGGTAAAACACCCTTCTTTTTCTGCCCAGGTAGCAGCAGGTAAATACATGTGTGCGTACTGGGTGGTTTCTACGTCTGCATAGGAATCTTGAACCACAAGGAAATCCAGCTTTTCTAAGGTTTTACGGATTCGTTCTGTATTGGGCATTGAACTCATGGGGTTGGTGGCAATTAACCACAGCCCTTTGACTTGCCCTGTTTCAATGGCAGGGTAAATATCGGTGTGCACTAAGCCGCGTTTCTTGGGGAAGAACTCAGGATCAACATTCCAGAACTGTCCAATCTCTTCTCTGTTTTCGGGAACTTCAAGTAAGCGATAGCCAGGTAAGCCTGAACAAGACGACCACTCTCTTGTGCCCATGGCATTGCATTGGCCAGTAATGGATAAGCTTGTGCCGCCAGGTTTGCCAATGTTACCGGTACAAAGGCTGAGATTGTTAATACCAACCACGCCATCGGAGCCGTGGGTACTTTGGTTAATCCCCATTGTCCAAATGCTCATCGCAGCGCCTGCTTTCGCGTAGAGTCTCGCGACAACACGAATGGTGCCTTCATCAATGCCACAAATTTTGGCTGCGGTGATTGGGTCGTAGTTCGCCACTTCGGCTTTTAACTCATCCAGCCCATTGGTATTGGCTTCAATATAGTCTTTGTCTTCTAAGCCTTCGGCAAAAATAACATTGAGCATGGCATTTTGTAACACGATATCTGTACCCGGTGTGATGGGTAAATGAATGTCGGCCATTTGGGCATACATGGTGACTCGTGGGTCAATCACGATTAATGGGAAACCACGTTTTTCTTGGGCTTCTTTCATACGCCAGTAAATAATGGGGTGCTGTTCAGGTAAATTCGAGCCCCATGCAATTAATAAGTCGGTATGTTCAAAATCTTCATAGCAACCGGGTGGGCCATCTGATCCAAAGGAGCGTTTATAGCCAGATACTGCTGATGCCATACATAATGTTGTGTTGCCATCATAGGTGTTGGTGCCGATTAAACCTCTTGTCAATTTACCTAAAGTATAAAACTCTTCCGTCAGGAGTTGTCCAGTTGAGAGAATGGCGAAAGAATCTGGGCCATGTTTTTCCTGTATGCTACGAATTTCTTTATGCACCCTATCTAGGGCGGTATCCCAAGTTGTCTCTTGGTAGTCTTCATGAAACTCGTTACGCATTTTAGGTTGATCACCTCGTCCTGCTGAGGTGAATAGTTCATGTTCGAAAATGCCTTTGACGCAGAGCTTTCCTCGATTAACATCTGCACCACCAACGCCTCTAGATGCGACAGGTTTGCCCGCTTCATTGACACCAATTTCAATCGCGCAGCCTGTAGAGCAGTAGCCGCAGGTAGCGTATTTCCAGTCTTTAACTTGCTTATCAGCAATTTTGATGGGGTTCTTTTTGTAGCGGCCAAATAGCATTTAATCGATCCTATTGTGGGTTTTTCAAGTAGACAATGGCATTTTCAACTTTGGTTTCAAAAACGTTTGTACAACCTTCGTCTGCGCCTAAAGCTTCACCATTGGCTAAGTTGATCTTCCAGTTATGTAGCGGGCAGGTTACTGTCGTACCGTGCATAATCCCTTGAGACAATGGGCCGTCTTTGTGTGGACAGGCATCTTTAATCGCAAAGACACTGTCATCCGTGCCGCGAAATACGGCAATACTGAAACTGTCTGTTTTGACGACGCGTGAACCCAGCACTGGAATGTCCGATAATGGGGCAATTTCTATCCATTTACTCATGTTATTAACTCCGGTGACGAAGCAAAGGGGGCTTTGCTTCGTGTGTTGTTTGGTTGATTTAAGCGGTCGTAATTTTAATTGATTTAAATTCGTTGGCATCTTTGCCGTCGGCATGTTGCTTCCATGGGTCATCTTGAGAAAAGCTTTGTCCGTGTAGGAAGCGTTCGTGTAATACTTTACGGTTTGCCTCATCCTCTACAATGGCCGCTTTAATGCTTGAGAGGCCGACTCGTTCAACCCAAGGTGCGGTTCTTTCTAAATAGTGAGCGTCTTCACGGTACATCTGTGAAAAGGCACCACAATACTCAAGCACTTCTTCTTCCGTTTTTACCTTGGCTAAGAAATCAGTTACCCGTACTTTAATACCACCATTACCACCAACATGTAATTCATAACCTGAGTCGACACAGACAACGCCAAAATCTTTAATGGTCGCTTCCGCGCAGTTTCTAGGGCAACCAGACGCGGCAATTTTATATTTGTGTGGCATCCAAGAACCCCATGTGAGTTCTTCAAGTTTAATACCAAGCCCGGTGGAGTCTTGGGTGCCAAATCGGCACCAGTCACTACCAACACAGGTTTTTACCGTACGCAGTGCTTTACCATAAGCATGACCTGAAACCATTCCTGCCGTATTAAGATCTTCCCAAATTTCTGGTAATTGTGCTTTATCTAAGCCAAATAATGCGATGCGTTGGCCACCCGTTAAGGTGATTTGTCGTACATCGTATTTGTCCGCGGCATCGGCAATGGCACGCAATTCATCGGCGGTACAAATACCGCCGAACATTCTTGGAATAACCGAAAATGAACCATCTTTTTGGATATTGGCATGAGCACGTTCATTAATGAAGCGGGATTGTGCATCATCTTTGTACTCACCAGGCCAGCTGCAAAGTAAGTAGTAGTTCAAAGAGGTTCTACAAGCAGGGCAGCCATCGGGTGTTTTCCAATTGAACTGGTCCCTAACCGCCTGCATGGTTTTCAGTGCGTTTGCATCAATACCTGCACGAATTTCATCGTGTGAGTGTTCAGTACAGCCGCAAAGTGGTTTTTTACTAGGCGCTTCTGAATAATCACCACCCACGGTGTGGGCTAAGATGGACTCAACCAAACCCGTACAAGATCCGCAAGAAGCAGATGCTTTGGTATGCGCTCGAACGTCGTCTAGTGTGAAGAGTTTTTTATCGTTAATGGCGTCAAGAATGTCGCCTTTGCAAATACCATTACAGCCACAAATTTCTGCAGTGAGTGGCATGTTGGCAATGCGAGTTTCTTCACCATGACCTGAGTCACCTAAGTGGGCTTGGCCGAATAATAAAGTGGATCTAAAGTCGGCAACGTTAGTGCCATCTTTCATCATTTGGAAGTACCAAGTACCATCAATGGTATCGCCATATAAAACAGCGCCAATAAGGATGTTATCTTTGAGGACAATTTTCTTGTAGCTGCCACTGGCAACATCCTGGAAGACCAGCTCTTCAGTTGTGTCATCACCAATGAAGTCACCGGCAGAGAATAAATCAATGCCTGTGACTTTTAACATGGTTGATGTCACGGTGCCTTCGTAGCGAGCAATGCCAAATTCAGCTAAATGGTTGGCTGCGACTTTGGCCTGTTCAAATAAAGGGGCAACTAAGCCGTAGGTTGTGCCTCGGTGCTGAACACATTCTCCAACGGAGTAAATATTTGGGTCAAAAGTTTGCATGGTGTCGCTGACAACGATGCCACGTTCACAATGCAGTCCTGATTCTTGGGCCAAGTTAAAGTTAGGTTTGATACCCACGGCCATGACCACTAAATCGGTTGCGATGTAATCCCCATTTTTGAACGTTAGGCCTGTGACCCTGTCATCACCATTAATTTCGTCTGTGGCATGGCTCATTAAGAATTTCATGCCAGAGGCTTCTAATGAGGTTTTTAGCATTGCAGCTGCAGGGCCATCTAGTTGGCGTTCCATTAGGCGATCCAGTAAATGGACAACGGTAACGTCCATACCTTGCTTCATTAAACCGTTAGCGGCTTCCAAACCAAGTAGGCCTCCCCCAATAACAACGGCTTTTTTGTGTTTGCTGGCAATGTCGATCATGGTGTCAACGTCTGCGATATCCCTAAATCCAATAACGCCTTCTTTATCCGCGCCGGGCAGCGGTAACATGAATGAGGTAGAGCCAGTTGCAACCAGTAGTTTGTCATAAGGTTCTGTGGTGCCGTCATCTGCAACCACTTCGCGTTTGATGCGATTGATCTCAGTGACTTTTTTACCTTTATGTAAGGTAATGCCGTTGTCGATATACCACTGCTCATCATTGAGCATAATTTGCTCAATGGTTTTTTCATTGGCCAGCACTGGCGAAAGCATAATTCGGTTGTAGTTGCCGTATGGCTCTTCGCCAAAGACAGTGATATTGTATTTTTCAGGCTCTAGCTTGAGTAATTCTTCTAGTGCTCTAACGCCTGCCATACCATTACCAATCAATACTAGGTTTGCTTTCATCTACCGAAACTCCTTAATATGTTTTACCTCCTGTTGCACAGGGTGTGCCAATATCACGGTGGGTACTCTTTGGAGGGAATTTCGCCTTGGGGCACTGACTTTGTCTGGTGTAAGGTGTTGATATTTAGTAGGAAAATATTTTAAGCAATTACGTGGTGTTTGGTGTGTTTGCACCATTATGTGCTCTGTGAAAAAATGCGGAGCTATTTTGGAACAGTGGTATTATTTGTTGCACTTATTTGGTGCGATATGGAGTGTAAAGTGTCGGATAAAGCAAAAGTATTGATTTTGGTTGTTGTGATTATTGCTGCTGCAGCATTTTTAAAGCTGCGTCATTTAAAAGGCGGGGATACTTATGATAAGTCGCCGCGCTATGTTGAGCCAGTTGTAGAGCCTAAAGTGGCAGAGTAAATTTTTCCCATAAAAAAGGCCTACAAGATATCTTGTAGGCCAATCCATCACAAATCGTTTAGAAGAGGTTGGGGTTAGCGAACCTCTAATTCATTAATTAAGAACCAGCGTCCAAATTTACCGTAGTTAAGTGTGACTAGCATGTATTGTGCTCTTGTTTCGGCAAAACTGATGGTGGTATCACCAGTGACTGTTTCTTGAGCAATGCTCTGCCAGCTACTGCCATTCCAGATCCATACGGTGACTAAACCGGCATAGTTGGTGCCTAACCAGTCAATGCTGACTTCGCTGAATGACTTGGCAGTACCAAAGTTGGATTGTATCCAGTCTTGGGTGTTGCTGCTCCAAAGGCCTGGTGAAGCCCAAAATGTCGCGCTATTACCATCTTTTAATTTTTCTGGTAAATAGGAACTACTGTAGTTTCTTGAGCTGATAACACTTGCGGTTAGCATTAAGTTATCACCTGTTGGAGTAGGTTCTGGGGTAGGTGTTGGAGTTGTGTCACCGCCGCCAGTATCTCCGCCAGTATCTCCGCCATTGTCATCTGTTGTACAAGCAGTCCAGTTACCCGGAACGTTTACAGCGTCATAAGACTCTTGAATGGCTGTCCATTCAGCTGAGCATTCGCCAAATAATGTTTCAGCAGAGCTTGCGAGTAGTGTTCTTGCTGAGGTGAAGCCTGTGCTGCTGGTGAATTGGTTGGTATTAGCGTGGTAGTAAATTTTAAGGGCTTTTTCTATGCCAATGCTAGGAACTGTATTGCTTGTTGCACCGCTTGGGTGTTTGCCACCGTCTGAGACTAGCGCAAATGCAAGGTTCATGATGCCACTATTGGTATGGACGTAGCCATTGTCTGGGCAGTTTGAGCTGCTAGAGCAAGTGCCGCGTTTGTTGTAGTCGTCTTTACTGTTGCCATCTGCCGTTGGGTTGTTCATGACCCTTTTATAAGCCCGGGTTTGAGCTGAGTCTTCACCAATGGTCCAAGTATCGCTATTGCTTTTGATGCCACCTGAAGGGTTGCCATTCGCGGTACCACCAGATTTAGACCATGCTTCTGCACCCGCACCAAAAATATCAGACATCGCTTCGTTGATTGCACCTGATTCATTTTGGTATTTAAGATTACTTTCAGTTGAGGTGACACCGTGGGTTAATTCGTGTGCGGTAATGTCTAATGCGCCAGCAGGGTTAACTAAATTACTACCACCTTCACCAAATACCATTTGGTTGTGAGGTGCGCCTAAAAAGACGGCATTGTCGCCACTACAGCTGCCTTGGCCAAAATCGAAAGTGCCATGAACTGCTGAACGTAGGCGAATGCCTTTACCATCTAGTGAGTCACGGTTTAAAAATTGATTGTAAAAATTGTAAGCAATTCCGGTGTGTTTATAGGCATCTTGTGCATGTTGATCTGTGCTTGTAGAACCTGACTCACCAAACAGTAATTTGCCGGGTAGTTCGTTTCCAGATTTTAAGCAGTTATTAGACATATCATAAATTTGTCGGTCTAGGCTGCTGTGGATGTTGGTAATGGTGTTTAAAACTTGTGCGGTATTGGCATCGACAAAAATGGTGTCTAGATGAGTGCCATCCGTTGTGCTTGAGTACTCAACAATGGTTTTGTAGGCAAGAACAGGGTTGCCGTCTGCAATGAAGACTTGAAGCTCAGGCTCAGTGTGAATAGTGATGCCATTAGAGTCAGGCGTGTTTGTGTTTTGAATAGCAGAGGTGACCGCATCTCGACCGGCTAATTGCGGGGTGGTATCAATGTCGATGTTGTTGTCAAAAAAACCTTGAACGGTTTCTAGCTGATCTTTGCTATTAGAGGAGACAACAATTTCTCGGCCATCCACTTTTAAACCATTAAAGGTCTGTTGAAACTTGAAAAAGGTATTGCCGAGTTGGTCATGTTTGGCGTTGATTAGCTGGGTGTCGTCTCCAGCATTCATACCAAAGTGATCTCTACCGGCTTCATTGAGTAAACGTTTGGCGCTGTCAGCATCTTCTATTTTTATGATTAGGTCAGCAGCCGACTTCATGAACGCGTGTTCGCCATTAGCATGTTGTTTGGTTTGCTGTTCAAAAAAAGCCTCTGCAGTTTCAGCAGTGTAGCTTTCGCCTGCTTGTGGAATAAATAGGGCTTCGGGGGATGGAATACCACTGAGCATGGTATCTGTGTTAAAGCTTGGTGTTTGCTTAGTGTTGTTCGACTTGTTCGACGGTTGCTTTTGTTCAGGAGTAACGCCCGTGTTTTGAGCTACTTGCTCAGGCTGTGACCCAGATAACCCAAGAAATAGGCCGCCGCTGATGGCTGCAATGGCTAACGCTAGTTTGGTTTGATGAGGCATGCTGTTGCTCCCGTATATATTCTGATGACAACTTTTTGTTGTCTATGTAACGAACTATAGAGTGAAGTCGGTAGGTTGTCATGAGGGAGGCGATGACTGGTATGCTAGGTGGGATAATTGGTGTTATTTAGAGAGTTATGGGTTGCTAATGTAATTGAATTTTCAATGGGTTATGGGAAATGCCCTAGGTGAAACCTAGGGCAAGGTATTGCTATTGGATGTGGCTGTCACCAACGGTTAAATCTCGTTTTGCGGTTGAGATGGTAATCGTGAAGCCGGCAACAACATCTAAGATGCTGAGCATCATCAACAAGAAGAATGTGTCATTCCCACAGACGTCTACAACTAAAAACTCGATGATATAAATGACAAAAACAATCATTGATAAGGTGTGGTCAATCACGGTGGCAACTGAGGTCTTGGTTGCTTTTAAAATCTCAATGTAGAGAATAACAACACCTAAAAAGAGCAATAAGGTTGATGTAGAGAATTGTACCGTTGCTTCGGATATGAGGGGCAGCGTAAATAGGGTTGCGTTTAAATCGACACCAGAAAAAGCGATGATGTTATATAAGATAAGGATAAAGATGAAAAAAGGTACGAATCGCAAGGCCGCCATAGGGTTTCCCTTTGTAGTTTAAGTAAGATGAGGTCAGTGTAGCACTTCTTTGTCTGCACTAAAAAGGGATGGCCGATTTTGTGATTGCAACGAGGGCAATATAGGCTAAACAAGCAAAAGAGGCGGCAATGCCAACGAGTTTACTTGGCAAGCTTTGGCATCGTTTAAAGAAGATAACACCAAGGCCAATATAGACCAAAACGGCGATGAGTTTGGCTAAGACCCAAGTGTGTTCAGTTGGGTAAAGCTCAGTACTGACGATTAACGAAATACCACTGATTAATAATAAGGTGTCATTAACGTGCGGCAGAATTTTGAGTAATGTCTTTTGGCGCAGAGGGTGATTTAAAAAGTGGAGAATGGCGCGAAAGCTGAAAAGGCCGATGGTAATGGCAACGGTGGCAAGATGAAAGTGTTTAAGTGCTGTGTAACTGATCATGGCAGGCGTCCGTACAAATAAAAGTTGCAGTGTAACGACCTGAGGTGGTTTTTCAAGCTTTTACGCTTGGTTTAAGATTTTCTCATTATGCTGATTAGCACCAATGTTTTTTGTAATTGCAATAGCAATACCGGCAATGGTGATGCTGAGTAATGCGCTTAAGCCAATCATAATTACAAGACTAACGGTTTCCATGTCTCTTCCAATCAATTCCGAAGTGGGCGTAGTATAGATCATTAGAGGAGAATAATATAGTGATTATTTTATTTTCAGTAAGTCCGCTTGGTTTGGGCAAAAATCAATGTCTTGATTTTGTGTGTTATCGAAAAATGCGTCATCACATTCGTGGTGGGCTTGGCAGTTTTGGCATTGTTTGATGTTGTTTTCAATGTCGACGATGGATTGGGTATGAATGTACTTGTGCTGGTCAATATTTAAATAGTTCAGCATTTTACTCAGTCTTAGCGCGTTTAATCTTTTCGCTAAAGCTTGGTGAAAGCTTTCGGAAGAAGTACTACTGCTATAGATCGCGCTGGCCACACCGAAAAATGTGACTGTGAGTACGAGCCCTACTAAAGCTAAAACAATGATGCTAATGATGTTCATAATTCCTCCTCAATTCTCAAGAGGGAATATAAGTCATGACGGTGTCACTGTGGTTGATGTAGGTCAGCTTTGTTGGAACTAGTTCGGTACTTTACGTTGCGCTGGGGTTTGTCCTTGGTGAACGTTTTTTGCAATGGCCAAAGTGAGCTTTGCAATGGTACTGGTTAAAATAAATCCAAAAGCGCAAATAACAATCAGTGTGATGGTATTCATTGATGTATCCCCTGTGATGTTCGGTCAACATGGCCGTTAGGGATAACTATGGTTTATTCGCTGATAAATAAATGCGACTAAGGTCACACTCAGGTTTTAATTATCACGAATTGTAATGTTTTGTGATCGCTGTCTCATTATTTCAAAATGTTCTTGATTGATCTTTAAAATGGGAATATATTCCCATTTAAGATTAAATAACAACAGGAGCAAGATGATGAAAATAAGAATGATGTTAGTCATGGGGTTATCCACGGCGTTAATAGGCTGTATGGCACAGGAAGCTGGTAGGCCTAGCGCTCTGCCAAAGGTGAGTTCTGCAGCGGCAGTGCTCGTAAGCCCAATGAGTGCACCTGTACCTGTAAGTGTGAGTCAAGAGAGCTACCAGGAGCTGCCTGAAAATCGAGTTAAGTCAGCATCCACCTCACCTGTTTCAACCTTTAGTATTGATGTGGATACAGGAAGTTATGCGCTGGTTCGGCGGGATCTCTCTTTAGGTGTGCTGCCAAGTAAGCACGCGGTTAGGGCAGAAGAGATGATTAACTATTTTAGCTATGCATACGAGGCACCTAGTGCTGACCCCTTTGCGGTAAGGTATGAGTTGAGTGAAACCCCATGGAATAAAGACACCGTATTATTAAAAATTGGTATCAAAGGTGAAGAGGTGGCTCAAGCCGCACTCCCTGATAAAAACTTGGTTTTTCTGTTGGATGTTTCAGGCTCAATGTCTTCTGCAAATAAGTTACCGTTGTTAGTGAGTGCCTTGAAAATGCTCAGCAAACAGCTGACTGCAAAAGATCGTGTTGCCATTGTGGTCTATGCCGGAGATACCGGTGTTGTTTTAGAATCAACACCGGGTAATGAAGTGGCGACAATTCATCGCGCTTTATCAGAATTAAGTGCCTCAGGCTCTACCAATGGGGCTGCTGGGATTCAGTTGGCCTATCAAATCGCACAACAAAACTATATTAAAGCTGGAATCAATCGCATTCTGTTGGCCACAGATGGGGATTTAAATGTGGGGGAAACCAATATTGGTACATTGAAAGAGTTGGTTGCAAAGAAGCGTCAACAAGGTATTTCTTTAACCACCCTTGGTTTTGGTCAAGGTAATTATAATGATCATTTAATGGAGCAAATCGCAGATGTTGGCAATGGTAACTATGCCTATATTGATACCTTAAAAGAGGCTCGGAAAGTCTTGGTTGAGCAAATGTCGGGCACCTTTCATACCATTGCCCAAGATGTAAAAATTCAAGTGGAGTTTAATCCTGACCAAGTGTCAGAGTATCGTTTGATTGGTTACGAAAATAGAGTGTTAAATCGTGAAGACTTTAATAACGATAAAGTGGATGCAGGCGATATTGGCGCAGGGCATACCGTGACGGCATTATATGAATTGGCCTTAAAGGGCAGTAAAGGGCTAGCAATGGATCCACTTCGATATTCAAATGAGGCATCAAACCGACGCCCTGAAAGCCATTCGGATGAATTGTTGTTTGTTAAAATGCGCTATAAACAACCCGGTGATAGCCAAAGCCTGCTGAAGTCTTGGGCAATTTCTAAAACAGACATTGTCTCGGCTGAAAAGGCGAGTAAGGATTTTAATTTTTCTGCTGCAGTGGCCGCTTTTGCACAAAAATTATCCCATAGCCAATATATTCAATCGTATGACTATCAGGATATTGTGCACTTAGCGAAAGATAATTTGGGAGTCGACCAATATGGGTTTAAAGCTGAGTTTGTACAGTTGATTGAATTGGCTGATGGTTTGGCTGAGCCTAAGGTCGTCGGTTTGTGATAGCATGCGCTCATGACTGAACAAAGTATTCAAAAAACACTGGCGCAGGCCAGTGTGATGATTTTGAAACCACTCATAAAACTATTGCTGCGCTACGGGATTAGCTATCAGGCATTCTGTGAGCTAGCCAAGCGTGCTTATATAGATGTTGCCACTGAAGACTTTGCCCTGCCGGGTAAAAAACAAACCATTTCACGTATATCCACCATTACCGGTTTATCTCGCAAGGAGATCGCCCGCGTAAATGCGTTGCCTGAGCCACAATTGGCCATTGCTGACGGCCCGGTAAACCGTGCCGCACGTGTCATTCATGGTTGGGGAAGTGATACACATTACCTTAATTCAAAAGGTCAGCCTAAAGATTTACCTTTTGAGGGTGAATATGGGTTTGCAGCATTGGTGAAGACCTACAGTGGTGATATTAGCGCTAAAACGATTGCGGATGAATTGGTGCGAACCCAGAGTGTGGTCTCATTGCCAAACCATCAGTTACGTTTGCAGCTTAATGCGTATGTCCCGAGTCAAAGCGAAGCGCAAACGGTGCAAATTCTCGGTTCGGACGTGGCTGACTTGATTGCCACCATTGGCCACAATGTGGTGGCTGATGATGCGCCATATTTTCAACGAAAAGTCAGTTACCATAATATTAGTGAGTCTAGTTTAATGCCTTTGCAACAGGCGTTATCTGAACAAGCGCAAGGGCAGCTTGAAGCGCTGCGGGATACTTTTAAAACAGTCGCTAGTAGTGCTGCCATAGAGGATCGTCAGTACCGGGTTGGCGTAGGTATTTATTATTTTCAAGCAGAAACCATTAAGGAGTCAGGATGTTCCTCAGACAATTAATATTGATTGGGCTGCTTTTCATGCAGGGGTGTAATAGTTCGAGAGGACCTGCATCACCATCGGCAGTTCTGATACCCGATGTAGCGAGTGAAGCACCTCAAGTGGTGCCTGCCGCTGAGACCCCCAAGCCGACATTGCAGAAAACGATGCCTTGTAAACATAATGACCCAAGTGATTTGGACGGGGGGATTACGGGAACAGGTCATGAGGGGTGTTTATCGACAGGGTCAGAATTGCAACAGTAGTCGTTCAGCCCTTGATACCTAGCGCAAGCATCTTCATAATCAGCCCCACGTAAATAATCTCTGAACGCGAATGAGTTTGGGAATTTGTCTTTTTCTGAGATGTAACTTTTTGTTATATCAAGACTTTGTGACGTAAACCATGAACATTACAGTCAGTGAACTAATTGTCAGATTTATGGAAAAGCTGGGCATCCAACATATTTTTGGGATGCCTGGCGCGCATATTCTGCCGGTTTACGATCAAATTTATCATTCTAGTATTCAAAGTATCTTAGTAAAACACGAGCAAGGTGCCTCGTTTATGGCCGGTGGCTACGCGAGGGCATCGGGCGGTATCAGTGCCTGCATTACCACCGCTGGGCCAGGAGCTACGAACCTTGTGACAGGGGTGGCCAATGCCTTTGCCGATAAGCAGCCCATCTTAGTGATCACAGGTGAAACCTCCACTCACATCTTTGGAAAAGGGGGGCTGCAAGAAAGCTCTGGTGAAGGCGGCAGTATTGATCAATCTGCGTTGTTCAGTGGCATTACTAAATACCATAAAATCATTGAACGTACTGACTATTTGGGCAATGTGTTGAACCGCGTAGCAAAGATTTTATTATCGCCTAACTCCGGCCCTGTGATGCTCAGTATTCCTTACAATGTGCAGAAAGAGCTGGTAGACGAGTCAGTCTTAGATGTTGTAAAGACCAGAAAGCATTTTTCGGCGGTACGAGAAACCTCGTTTCAAATTCATGAAATTGTTGATTTAATTGCTCATGCAAAGGCACCCGTTATAGTTGCAGGGTATGGTTGTGTGATGGCCGATGCACAAACCTTAGTCGATGGCTTAAGTGAGCAGCTTAGTATTCCGGTGACCACGAGTTTAAAAGCAAAAGGGGTGATCAGTGAGCAATCAGGCCGGTCTCTTGGTAGCTTAGGCGTTACATCGAGTGGTTTTGCATACCAATATATTGTGGAACAAGCCGATTTAATTATTTTTTTAGGGGCAGGGTTTAACGAGCGAACCAGCTATGTTTGGAATGAAAATTTGCTTCGCAACAAAAAAATCATCCAAATTGATCAAGACCCTGAACAGCTAGAGAAAGTGTTTAAAGCCGATGTCGCGATTCATGGGGATATTAAAACAGTCTTAACAGGGGTGGTTGAGCTCGTCGATGACCGCGCCTTGGTTGGTAAAGAACTGGCTTTAAATGATTGGCGCTCAGAGCAAGATGCAGCCTCTATTTTTAAACCGGATCAATTTTCATTGGTAGAGCAGTTTTATCACCAGTTAGAGCAAAAAGTGACAGAAGACATTTTGATTTTTGATGACAATATTATTTTTGCACAAAATTTTTATCAAGTGTCTAGAGGGAACCGGTATTACCCCAACTCTGGAATATCCTCTTTAGGTCATGCGATTCCTGCTGCCATTGGTGCGCGTTTTTCACAGGATAAGCCGGTCTTTGCGATTTTAGGTGATGGCGGCTTCCAGATGTGTTGTATGGAGTTGATGACGGCTGCTAACTACAATATTCCCATTACCGTGATTATGTTCAGTAATGCGACAATGGGGCTTATTCGAAAAAACCAACATCAACAATACGACGAGCGGTTTATTGATTGTGATTTTGTTAACCCTGATTATGCGCTATTGGCACAATCATTTGGCTTGCAATACTTTCATGTGACGGATGAAAAGAGTTTATCGTCATTGTTTACAGAGGCAGATTTTAACCAGCAATCAAATTTGGTTGAACTGGTGATCGATAAAGACGCTTTTCCTAACTATATTTCACGTCGATAAAAACGCTTATGAGCCCCGTTGAGCATTGTATCTTATCCTGGATTACCTCAAACAGTGTTTCAATGGCGCGCCGCGATAGGGTGATGGTTACCGCAGCTGGTGTTCTGCCCGATTTTGATGGGTTAGGCATTATTGTTGATAAATTGAATGGTTTGCTCGGCCGAGAAAGCACCTTTTATTACATAGAATATCATCACATATTGGGTCACAATATTGTGTTTGCTCTGCTTTGTGCAAGCATCATGGCGATGTTTTCAGTTGCCCATAAAAAAGCCGTATTCCTTCTGAGCTTGTTTGCAGTGCACTTACATATTTTGTGTGATGTGGCAGGTTCAAAGGGGCCAGATGGCTATCAGTGGCCAATCTACTACCTTAACCCATTTGATCCAAGCTATGAGCTAACTTGGTCAGGGCAGTGGATGTTACATTCACCCATTAATAGCGCAATTGGGGTTGCCACCTTTGCTCTTGCATTTTGGGTGGCGCTGAGAAATGCAGTCACGCCATTTGAGCTTTTTTCTTTAAAAATGGATCGTGCTGCGGTTGCAATGGGGGAAAAATACGGCTGGATTAAATCGAAGGCAAAAAAAAACCGTAATGACTAGCGTTACGCTATGTGCACTACGGATCCGGCTGGATTTATATTGTGTTGGGCTTAATCGCGTTGTTGCTTCTGCTTGCGAGACCAGAGCACAAAGTAGGATAGATCCCAAATAATGGCGATACCAATACTGGCGATCAATGTGTCTGCAATGGCATCTGCTGATTGTATATTTCCTTGAAAGCCAAGAAACACAGCAAGAAGCGCTAAGTGACCCCACCAATAGCTGGCATTGCCTGATACATTAAGGTGTTTAAGTAAGCGCATCATAGTGGTGATTCCTTAAAAAGGTAATTTTGCCGTTGATCTCAATGCAGGCCATACTACGCCGTTTTTTTATTTTTGAATATTACACCGATATGTAATTTGAGCGAGTGGCTACTTTTATCTGATAGGAGGTTGTATTAGTTAACGGTAATTGATTTTAACCTATTGAAAAATAATTAAATTATTTTTTATAGGCGGAGGCTTACACGGCTATGTTTGCCGTGTTTTTATAAGGTGTCGTGTAATCAATGAAGTTCTAATGTTTACCTGAAAAGTGACTTTATCAGGGCGACTCTGTCGGTTTTGTTGTTTTATCTGTCTGCGATAGGGATGCATCCGTAATGAAAACGTCATCACCATAAAGCTGCTTAGAGGCTTTGTTCATGCTGTCTAGTTCACCAATCCACTTTCCTGACAGGTTTGGCATGGCGCTGATTAGGGAGAAAATGAGTGCCGCAGCATAAGGAATGGACTGGGTGATCAACATGATGCTCCAAATCCAAGGGTTGAGAATGTTGGTATCTTGGGTCACTAATGTGGCAGTTGCCGCTAACCACAAAGCGAGCATCAGCATCGTCTCTTCTCTAGCAGCAGCTAAAGCTTGCTTGATGGCATGGTTTTCGGCTTTTTTAGGCGTTCGGAAAAAAGGCATTCCTTTCACAAATAACCCTGTGATCATTGCAAGACCAATCGTATGTGTGAGAGATAACCCGGCGATGGCTGCGGTGAAGGTTTGTACATAAGTGGCATGAACGCGTACTCGGTACAAATATAAAATTTTGCCAATTTTAAAGAAAAACAACGCAATGGGAATGATGGTTAGAATGACCAATGGTTGTGGCACATGTTCAGGGTAAAAAGCCAATGCAACCGTCCACGCAATCGCGCCTAGATTAAATAACAAGTTAAACCCGTCGGCGATCCACGGCAACCAACCCGCCAAAAAGTGGTAGCGTTGACCTGAAGTTAAATTTTTGCACCCAGGTTTAATAAATCCACAAAGGTGTTTACGTAAAATCTGCATTGAGCCAAATGCCCAGCGGAAACGTTGTTTTTTGTAATCAATAAAGGTGTCTGGCATCACCCCTTTACCGTAACTTTTGGCCACATAACTGGCTTCTTGTCCGCTTTCAAATACTCGTAAACCCAGTTCGGCATCTTCTGTGATGCACCACTCAGCCCAGCCTTCGGCCGTTTCTAGGCTAGATTTGCGAATCATGGTCATGGTGCCGTGCTGGATAATGGCGTTACGTTCGTTGCGAGTGACCATGCCAATATAAAAGAAGCCGCGGTATTCAGCGTAACACATGGCCTTGAAAGCACTTTCATGAGCATCACTGTAATCTTGTGGTGCTTGGACAATCCCCATGTTCTCATTTTCAAACTGAGGGGTTAAATCTCTGAGCCAGCGAGGGTGGACTTGATAGTCTGCATCAATGACTGCGACTACTTCTGCATCTTCAGCGGTTTGTTTTAAGGCAAAGTTCAAAGCACCTGATTTATAGCCTGCTAGTGGGTCTTCATGAAAGAAGCGGAAATTAGGGCCTAAGGTGTCACAATACGCTTGGACTGGCTGCCAAACGGCAGGGTCTTTGGTGTTGTTATCCATGATGATGACTTCAAAATCGGGATAGTCCAGATTCGCAAGTGCATCGATGGTTTCAATCATCATGTCGGGTGGCTCGTTATAGCAGGGGACATGAATCGAAACTTTGGGTAGGTCTTTATCGTCGACAGATTTGACTTTAAATAAGCGCCTAGGTTCGTGCGTCCATATCGCTTCCGCCCATTCATGTGCTTCTGCAAGCAATACCGTGATAACGCCGATTAGGCCAATCATTAAAAATACGCCAACAATGATACCGCCAATACTCAAATACTGGTTGCTGTAATCATAAATAATGTAGACAAAAAATGTGGCGCACAGATAACTAATGACCGCTAAAAAACCTCGGCCACGGTAATGCAGAGAATGGCTATCAATCAATAATAGGCCGTAAGCAATAATGGCGATTATGACTGACATTGCCGCTAGGATTGGCCAGTCAGGAATAGAGACAATGGGCGCGACAAATTGGAATTTAGGTTGTCTGTTGGCATCAAAGACGCCCCAGTAATTGCCAACATCCCCTTCGAGTACATGCTTCCAGGGTTGGTCGAATGCTTCCATGATGAAATATTGGTAGTTACGTTCAGCCGCAGTACTCAAAAATTGGCGTAAAAATAAACCTTGGTTGGCAGTGGATGCCCAAGCTTGGTTTTTATTTAAACCATTACTTGGCCAGCCAACTTCTGTAATCACAATGGGTTTGTTGGGGTAAGCTAATTGCAAGTCGTTCATTTTGTTAATGACAAAATTAACGGCATTTTCAGCTGCTTGCCCTTCCCAGTAAGGGAGCATGTGAACCGCAATATAATCGACATGCTTGACCAGTTCGGGGTTCTCTTGCCAGATATGCCAAGGTTCGGCGGTGCTCACGGGGACGTGGGTTTGTTTTCTCACCCGATCAAGTAGCACGATCATGTTTGGTATGCTGATGTCATTGCGTAACAATGATTCATTGCCGACGATTAGCCTGTTTACATTTGATGCGTATGCGGTGATTTCTAGTGCTTTGGTAATTTGTGCGTCGTTGTCTGCAGTGTTTTTCCCGATCCATGCGCCGAGTGTGACCTTCATGCCAAAAGGTTCTGCGAGGGCAGGGATTTCAGCAAGTGTTCCGTCTACAGAGTAAGACCTTACTGAGTGGGTGCGCTCAGATAAAATTCGCAAATCGTCCTGAATTTGTTGGCTGGTGGGTAGCTTGCCATCAATGGGGGATTGATCGATTTGGTAAGGAGAGAATGAAAACCCATCAACCATGTCTGGCCATGGAGCCTCTTCGACAGGGTTGTTTAGGGTGGCCCATAACATGATGCTAATGCCTGCGATGAGCAAGGCAATGAGGTAACTACTTTTTCGGTGCATAATAAGTTAAGGAAACCATTCAATAAAGTGTAGGAATTATAGCAAATATTAAGGATGACTGATAAATTAAAAACCGCATTTTGGTCTCTGGCCTTCATCACTGTACACTATTCAATCGCTAGCCTGTGCTTGTTTCTACTTTTGTCGTAGGTCGTTGTTTCTTGAAATGATATTTCCTTCATTATTTCAGTTGCTTAATTAACTTATCAGATATCTATCAAATGAATTTCAAATCGTTACTCAGAACGCTGGTTTTTTTCCTGATGGCTTATGCCTGTGTGTATGTCTACATTGACTTAGCTTATCTGTGGGTTAAATTTGGTAAAGGCTATAACCTGTTAAATGAACTCATTTACCAGTTTGAAATCCCTCTGGTGGTATTGCTGGCTAGCTTGTCATTTTTCCCGCGGATTTCACAGCACAGTATTCGGGTTTTAGTGCCCATTTTGCCCATCATTGTTTTGTATATTTTATTTGATGGTTTCTACAATTATTTAGGACGTTCTCCTCGGCCGAGTGATTTCCAAAATGCGAGTAATATATTTGAGTTCTCACCGGGTATTGCCCTGGGTCTAATCTCTATTGGGCTATTGGTTCCTACCTCTATTGGTGTGTCTATTTATTATGCGCGCAAAGCATACCGCCCTCAGCATTTTAAAGTGTCCTTATTGGTTAGAGCGGGGTTGGTTGTTGTGGCGATCTCGACATTAATGTCAGATGCTTTTACGGAATACCATGAGGCCAAATTTCGCTACACCGTGTGGTCACCAGAGTGGACCATTCGGGAGAATGGTCGTTTTTCGAGCTTTATGTATTATGCCAACGAAGAGCGAAAAAATAGGAAAAAACTGGCGGATTTTTCGCAGAATAATTCGGGGGTTGATCTTCATCAGGCATTGTATCCTGGTGTTGTTGTCCCCAGGAATATTCATATTATTGTGATGGAAAGCTTTATTGATCCACGATTAATTACTGAGTTGAAATTTGATCGCTCAATATTGGCCGAGGAATTGATCCCGTTTTTAAATACCGATAAAGATTTTTCTCGTATTATCTCTCCTGTTTATGGTGGGGGAACCGCGCAAGCAGAATTTGAATTACTTACTGGGGTGAAAGCTTTATCGAAAGTGAATCAAATTGAATTTAATGTGATGAAAGGTGGCGCGATTAATAGCTTTATACTCAAGTTGATGGAAAATAATTATCGGCAGTTGTCGACTGTCGCATCGAGTGCAGGTTTTTTTAACTCACAACAAGCCTATCTCAGTTTGGGGTTGAATGATGTGGCTTTCTTGGAGGATATTCGAGAAGAAAAGGGGCTGCCTGATCTGGGGCCATTGTTTGATGGCGATTTATTTGAGCAAAATTTGCAGCAGGTCGAGCAGGCGTTAGCTGACAATGACCGGCCATTGGTGAATTATGTGTTAGGCATGTATGGCCATCTGCCTTTCACGCGTGATGAGCAAAAACGGCCTGATATTGTGTCGGTTGAGCATAAAGATGACAGGCTAAGAAGAATCTCGAATCAATTTTATTATCGCACAAAGGCACTAGCCGATTACTTGAACAAACTCACCGCCCTTGACCCGACGGCCATTATTTATGTCACGAGTGATCACCTTCCGTCTATTTTAACGCCAAAAACAACGTACTCCTTGGATGATAAGGTTAATATCGCTATTTTTCTGGACAAGGGGAAACCTGTAGACGTCTCTGGCAAATACCTTTATGAGATACCTTGGTTAATTTGGGACGCTTTGAGCGCAACTAAAATAATGCGACAATTTGATGAAGATAAGATGGGGCAGCTGTATTTTAAAGCGCTTTCTGAAAGTTTGTAGTGAGTATTAACCTCAGAGAGGTTGGCGGAGAATTGTGAATAAAAAAAGGGGTGCTTAATGCACCCCTTTGTAGTGTTGCTAATGATGATTTTATTTGAAAAAGCTGTTGAAGAAATCCAATATTAACTTGATCAATTGTGAAATAAAGTCACCTGGTTCCGGTAGCGGTTTTGGGTCCGGAGTAGGGTCTGGTGTTGGCACTGGGTCCGGTGTTGGCTGTGGGTCTGGAGTCGGCTGAGGTTGAGGCTCTGGTGTCGTGCCTGTGCTGAGTGTTTGAACTCGCTTATTATTGCCTTCGTTTGACTCGGCTACTTTGGTTAAAGCGTCCGCAAATGCCGTGACTCTCACTTGTCCTTCAGACAGTGGCTTCCATTGGCCCGATAGGGTAACGGTGGTGCTTTGGTTGGTACTTAATGACCCAACAAGGCTGCTACCAATTAAAGACTGCTCTATGTAAAAGCTTGAAAGGCAAGCGTCACTGTTGCTGTCGCCCAGGTTTTTAATGGTGGCTTTAAAAGTGACGTTTTGACCTACTTGTGGGTTAAGTGGGCTCCAGCTTAAAGCGGTGACGGTTAAGTCTGGTAAGCTGGGTTCGTCGCTTTCTACAGTAATGGTTTTGCTAAATCCATTATTGTTTTCATTGCTTTCGGCAACAATGTTTAAGTCGTCCACCAAAATTTTTGCTGTAAATTGGCCACTTGTATCTGCCGTCCAAGGTTCTCGGATAACAAAAATATGGTTGCTATTAGCTGCCATTGGTGTGGTTGCATCAAAGCCGACTTGTTGGCCATTGATGAGGAATGCAACACCAACGTTCGCACCCGAATTTGCCGCAGCACTTCGAATGGTTGCTTTAAATGTCACTTGATCACCTTGCAAAGGATTCTCTGGCGCCCAGCTGAATGACTGAATGTTTAAGTCTGGCTTGGCTGAGGGGGTGCCTGATAGGCAAGAATTGACATTGCTGAACATTTTATCCCAAGGGTAATGAGGGCCAGGGTCTGTTCGGCGAGAAGGGTCTAGCTCTGCATGAGATTGAACGGTGGTTTTGTTTGCGGGTAATTTGTTGCGTTTTAAAATGTCACAAATAAGATCGAAAGAGGATTGTAGTTGTGAGCTGGTCCATGTGTTTTTCTGTGCAAAACCACCATGTTCAATACCAACACTATCGCTATTACAGCAGCGAACATGGTGTGCTTTGTTTTTCTCTTGAACGAGTTGGGTAACGCTACCTGACTCCATCACCACATAATGTGCTGAAACGGATTTGTCATTGTTAGATAAATAGTTGGCACAGCCTGGGCCGCTGCCTTCGCAAGTGTGAAGAACAATGCGCTTAATACGTGTTCCACTTCGGCTGCTGAAATTTTTAGAGGATAGATATTTGTCTGCAACGGGAGAGTCTAAGCGGCTATCTCTAGCCAATGGTGCTAAAAACTGAGGTTGGTAAGTGGCATTGGCGTTATCTGCAATGGCAAGTGGTTCTAATGCGGCGGCATTGACAGCGGTAAGCACGGTTTCATTGGTTTCAGCATCAACGACTCCCTGGCGTAGAATGACCATAATTTCTTTGGCAAAATCAATGGCCATGACAGGTCCAAAACCGCTGAATTCTGCGAGAATGGGTGGATAGTCACCTATGCTGAGGGTTTGGTCTGAGAATTGGCTGTTGCTAATGGCCGATAATACACTGGCTGCCGCTTGTATGTTTAAGGCAATGTCATCTTTTATGGCCTGGGAGTCAACATTCATGAGTTGGCTGGCTTGATCAATTTGTGCTTCAGTTAAGCCCATGATGCCAAAATAGTCAGGGGAGCCTTCAATTTCATGGGTATCGACCATTTGGTTAAATAAGGACAAGCTGACATTTTTAGGTGAAATACCTTGGCGATTTTCTAAGCGCGTGTTGAGGTAACTTATCGCTTTTAACAGCTCAGCAGGTACATTATATAAGTCCGCAGCAGATTGGAAATCAGTCTCTGTTTGTGGGTCTAATGCAGCATGTATACTCATGCTCCAGCTTAGTATGATCGCTGTTAAGCAACGGGTCCAAAATGTCATCAAGCCTCTCCCTTGTGGTCTTACTTTTTTGTTATCTTAGATGCATTGTTACGTGAATATCATGATCGACGCATCTAGTTATGGCCTAAATGGTGCCGTTTTGCTGATAACTGGTTGGTGTTAAGAGATGGGTTGTAAGACTTGGCAGGTAACATCCACGGTGACGGTAAGGGAAGGGGTGGCGGCGAGTGCGGCTTTTCCCTCTGTAGTGGCTCGGTGAAGGTGTGGTGTCATTAATAATAAAGGTTGTAGTGCTTGTTGGGATAATGTGAGTTGGGTTTGAGCAGAACGCGTTTCGACGTCTTTAAAGCAATCTGAATAACGGTTTTTTTTCTCTTTTTGAGTGATGCTGGGGTAAATCATTTCTCGAATTTCAATGAGGTGGTTTTCACCCGGTTCTACCATCACTAAAAAACCGGTTGGTTTGAGTAATTTTTGGAAGGTAGAGAAGTCTGGGAAGCCAAACATGCTGAGTAAAATATCACATTGCTGTGCCTGAATTGGGGGTTGCTTGTTACTGCAGACCAGCCAGGTGATGTCTTTATTATGCTTGGCTGCTTCCAAGACGGCTTGTTTGGAAATGTCGTAACCAATGGCCTCAAAATTGAGCTGTTGGGCTAGTGCGTTTAAGTAGTAGCCTTCTCCACAACCGGCATCAATAATGAGGCTGTGTTCTGATAATAGAGGGCGCAGCGCTGAGAGCAGTGTATCAACGATCACTTGATAGTGACCTTGGTTTAAAAACTGGTGGCGGGCGAGCACCATGGCTTTATCGTCGCCGGGGTTTTTAGATTTTTTATGCTGTACGGGCAATAAATTAACATAACCTTGTTTGGCAATATCAAAGCTGTGCCCTTCAGGGCAGCGGAGTTGTTTTCCATCCTGGGTTAAAGGCTGTTGGTCTAGTGGGCAGGTGAGCAGTGGTAGCATGGTATTGTCAGGTCTTTGTTATGATACTTCTGATTCGAGCGCGCTTATTCTAGCAAATAATGCCAAACAACTCATCGTTTTGGGTGGCTTGTGCTGTGATGCTGTATGATATGTGACATATTTTAGCTGGGTTGGAGAGAAAGATGATTAAATGGCAAGTTTTGATTGGGGTGTTATTGATTGCAGGGTGTGCAGCACCTACAACCTCAGTACGAATGTTAGTGCCTGCCGAGCACCATGAAGTGACGGAGTTTAGAACCATTTCAGTGTTACCTTTTCAAGGTAGGAATGGAGAGCGGGTTGCCAATGAGCTTGAGTCTGAGTTAGTCAGTTTATATTTTAATAACCAGCCCTTTTTTACTGTCGTAGAAAGGGTGAGGATGCAGCATGCATTAAATGAGCTGGAGCTGGGTCAAACCGGTTTGATTGATGCTCAGTCCGTGGTTGAGGTGGGGAATATGATTGGCGCCGAGGCTATATATACAGGTTCCATTATCAGTGCTCGTGTCGATCAGGAGTATTACACTGAAACGAGAAAGGAATGTGTTCAACGGAAAAATCCTGATAAGGCTTATTCTGAGTGTTTGAGGTGGCAAGAAAATAGTATTGAATGTACTAAAAAAATAGCCACGTTCCATCTGTCCCCTAAAATTATCGTGGTTGAGTCGGGGCATGTTGTGTACGCCAAAAACATTCGAAAGGTTGCAGAAGATTCACAGTGTGATGACAGCGCTACAGCGATTTCACCCAATAGAGGCTTGATACAGCAAGCTAGAACAGCCGCTTTTAAAGGGTTTATTAAAGATGTTGCGCCAACGTATGTTGATCAAGAGTTAACGATGATGAACGCTGTAGATGGGTTGAATCAGGCGGCAGTGACTCGGTTAAAGTCTGGTTTGTCGTTTGCCCAGGAGCAGAGAATGGGGCGGGCTTGTCAACTTTGGAATGAAGCTGTTCAACTGAATGGCCGAGCAACCTTGTCTTTGCTCTACAACTTGGGCGTGTGTGCTGAAACTCAGTCCGATTACATGCGTGCACTAGGCTATTATAATCAAGCTGATCAAAAGTTAGCAAAGCCAAATGACACTGTGTCTGAGGCGCTACGAAGAATCAAATTAAAAATACGCCAACAGGAGAAATTAAAATTACAATTATAAAGTGTTTTTTTGGTTTTTTATTGAGTGGTTTATCTGTTCAAGTGCTTGCAAGTGATAACCGTGTTTTGGTCACCTTTACTGAGGAATATGATTCTGTTGTTAATGCACATCCAGTCGCTGATCGAGTACTGAGCCGCTGGCTTACTCAACAAGGCTTGAAAGTGCTTGATCAAGCTCAAGTGACGCGAATAAAAGCGCGAAAAGAAACTCAGTTGGTGTTATCTGGTGACATAGATGCTGCTGTAGCCATTGACTTGAAAAGTGACACAGAATGGATTCTTAAAGGGAATGTCACGGTTTCTTCTGGGCCGCGAATAATGAATGGTCAGATGCGGCCAAGAGCGGCACAAATAGGGTTAACGTTGATTTCGACAGAAACTGGCGTGGTGGTGTACTCAGGTCATTATTCATCCCGCTCGGCTCATATTGATGTGTACTCTGGCGGCGAAAAAGCCATTCGTAAGGCACTCAAAAAGTCATACCCTGACATTCTCCCTGTATTATTAAAATAAAGCTTCAAGTGCTTGTATTTGAGATCTTGCCTGCTGAATGATGGCTAAGCTTTTTTTAGGGGTTAGTTTTCCTTTGGTGAGCCGTTGGAAAGCAGGCACGTCAGCCATAATAGGGTAGTCACCTTGATTTTTATGGCCAATATAGCAATGTAATTTAGCCACCTGCACTAAGTCTGCGTAGTCGGCTTTGTGGTGGTGTTTGCGGGTCCAATGGTTGGCCTCAGATGCTACGGTAATGAGCTGCTCGTCAAAATTCCAGCTTTGTAATGTCATCGTGCCGATCGTGGACTGTAGGGATAAAATGGTGGCATTAAGATGTTGGCTATTTTCTATCAGGTCTGCATATTTTTCAGCATGCTGCAAAATTGCAACTGCGCCTATTTCATGGATTAACCCTGCTAACATGGCGATGTCTGGTTTTAGTCGTTTGCTGAATTTTGCCAAAACAAAGCTCATCGCAGATACCGCTTTTGCATGCTGCCAGATACGCTGCATTTTATAGATGAGTGTGGGTTGTTTACAGGTGAAAAGCTGTTTCATCGTAAAGCTTGTCACCAATTGCTGGGTCATTTTAAGGCCTAATCGGGTGATGGCTTCATGGCAACAAGAAATGCTGCTTGAGCCGCGAAAGAGGGGAGAGTTTGCAACCTGAATGATCCGAGAGGCAATGGCGGGATCAATTGAAATGATTTTAGCAATGGTATGTAGAGACATATTAGGCTCTTGTATGGCTCGACTAACCTTTAAAGCGATGTCTGGTAGCGATGGGAGGGCAATTTTATCTTGCTGGTAATCGATGAAAAACTGGGTAAAAATTGTATTTTGTAATTCGTCATCAAAAATACCCGATTCATCCACTTCAACACTCATCGATTTTTCTAGAATGAGTCGTTTTAAGAGGTTGGTTGGGATGTGTACGATGGTAACGGGGGTGGCGGCGATAATCATTGGTGCTAATAGGTTTGAAGGTTCTGCTATGGGGTATTTTGAGGCATCGCTGTGGGCATCGATTTCTTGCGCTGTTTGCCCCTGTTCAATTTGTTGGATATGACCTTCTAGCAGGTACAAGGTATCTTTAGGGTGCTCTCCAGGCTTAACCAGAAATTCGCCCGCATTAAAAAACTCTAATGTGAAATTAGGTAACAGCTCTCTAAGCGTGTCAGTGGTCAGCCTGTCTAGTCCTGCAAATGATTGTAATTGCCGGGTTGATATTTGCTCAATCATCACCAAAATCTCCATCGTAAGAGTCTATTTAGTGCCAAAATGACATTACGTGCAATGACAATAGGTTGAAATTGAGAACCAGTTATCGGAAATGTTAATGTAGAGTTGAAAATGCCCCTTCTTGTTGAGTCTGTTTGAATGAGACTTGTATTTTGATGAAAATCTATTTTAAAACCTTTGCAATAGGTTTAATGTTAACAAATAAATTCCTTAATTGAGTTTCTATTAACCTGCCTATATAGCTGGTGGAGTATTTTCCAATAGTGGAATGAGTCTGAAGGATGCATATATCAGCAGCAAATAAGCGTTACCTTAATAAGTGTGTGTGTTTGCGCAAATATTGGTCAATATGATTAACCGGTATCACGTTCATCAATTGTTTTA
>JABHGC010000226.1 GCA_018672285.1 Methylococcales bacterium | reverse complement strand
GTGTTCGCGGCAGTTCACAAATTAAATAGCCGGCCAAGAAAATGCTTAGGCTACAAAACACCTTATGAGGCTTTTGAAGAGCTCACTGGCATTAAACAAGAAAATTTAACCGGTCATGCACTTATGACTTGAATTCAGGCTATGATAAGATTGGTTATTCTCACCAAACCCGCCATCCGAATTTTGCCGGCTTTCTAGCCACCGTAGCGATGATTTAATATAGGTTTCATGATGATTTTCCCCGGCTTTGAGTAAACCAACCAGCGCTGCGCTTGTACCATAAAGGTAGTTCGTTCCCCACTTACCCAACCAAACCGGTATGTCTGATTTTTGTGCATTTTTTAAGTACTGAATGCCCTTTTTAACACTGTCAGAATTATGTTTATCCAAACCAAGATGAGACATCGCTTCTAGAACATGGCCTGTCACATCATTCGATGTATTATCATATAAATCCACCGAGTCTAACAAAGCGGAAGCAATCAACTTAATAATCGGGTTTCCCGTATTATTTTTATCAAATGCTGCCCATCCACCATCTTTATTTTGCATGTCATAGAGGAAGCCTAAGGCCTTATCAACCGCACCTTGATCCACGTCCAATTGTGATAAAAGCATCATGATTTCAGCAGTATCATCGTTGTCAGGCACAAACCAGAAATCCTCCCCAAAGGGAAAGCCACCATTATCATTTTGCTGTTGAATAAGGTACTCACCTGTCTGGACAAAATTTTCTAGCGGCGCTCCTGCCCCAATTAAAGCAATAGAAAGCAGCGCAGTATCCCAATACCTGCCATCATCAACGACACCCAAATAAGCCGAAGACCCAGAATTTAAAAATATACTTTCTAGAAAAGACAATGCGCCTTCAGTCACGGGAGAAATTTTATCAGCTAATTGAGGATAACGTGCTTGAATATCATCCAATACGATTAATGCCATTAAAGATGATAACGCATAAGCCCCAATACTGCCTTTCGGCTGCTGGAAAGCCGCGAGTTTATTTACAAATAAATTTGCTTGCCAACGATGCAGCGGCACGCCATCTTTAATTGTGACTTTAGGCGCTCCAATCCAAAGCTCATCTAATTGATATTGCTCCCCCATTTGTTTGACCATACGGTGCCGACGAAGATAGGTGATAGGAATAATGTTTGGCTGAGTCCAAGAAGAAAAATCCGTATAATTAAGCGGTGACCAATCCATTAGAAAAATCATGGGGATATAGGGGATTGCTTCCCATTCAGCATTGCCGAAATGCGCCAACCAAATTTTGGTTAATACAGTCGCTTCACCAATCCCCCCTCGAGATACAATAAAGTTTTTAGCGCGTAACATCGGTGTTGACTGAACATCCACCCCCATCACTTTTAACGCAAAATAATTAAAAATGGTGGCATCCATTTCACCAAAAGGTTCATTAATATCCTGTTTAACCGCATTCCACGAACCATCAGACCGCTGGCTCTCTAACAATAACTGCTTCAAATAGCTTTCATCAAGTTGGCTTTGCTCAAAAATACCAAGCCATTTTAGAATCACATAATATTGAGTGACATAGTGCAGCCCGAGGTAAGACGGCATATTCCAATAGCGTTTTTCTATTTTTAATGATTCAATTTGAGCGGATGTTTCTGTCACATATTGATTAATTCTTGCCACCTCAGGAATGCCGCAGCTCCCGACGTCATCTATAGCGGGATTGAAAATATTGTTAGTTGATTGAATATTAAGGGTATAAGAAGCCGCAAATTTTGAAACATTTCTTACTGCTAAATAATAATCTCCTGCGCCTAAATCAACTTGGCATTCACTACTTTCCTCAAAGTATTTCGTTCGACAGTCATAGTTAAAAAGTGAGGGCTTTTGCCCTTTTGAGACATATATACTGGTGTAATGATTACTTTCAATGCTGGCATAAAAAGGTTCACTACTGGAATGAAAAGGGCCGTAATACTTCCATTTGAATTTTTCCAATCCGCCTGAAAAATTAAATAGTTGTTCGCTCGGTTGATAACAGTTTTCAGGCGTGTTTGATTCAACTGGTTCAACAAAAACGCTCACTTGCGTCTTCTGGCCAGAATAATCTGCAATTAACTCCGCTTTGCCAGGTGCTAAACCTGCAAAAATACCCAATCGTTTTACATCAGCGACAGCCGCATTATCACTTTGCCACGTAACTAAATGGGTTACCTCAACTCGTTTTCCATCGGTATAATGTGCATAAACGTTCAAGCTACGGGTTTCATTGGTCTGTAACTTCATGACCTGAACACTCGTGGTTAGTCGCTCTAATGTGCTATTTTCTAGACCGGGTAGCGCCCATTGGGGTTGTTTATCCGCATCTTCTATTGGCACAGTCCAAGCATACGCGCCGATGCCTGACGATTTATCATCAGAAACAGCAATTACAGCATAACTACCCGGCTGCAATACCCTTTCAAAAGCGTTCACTTCTTGTGCACCGGAAGGAACAACGCCTAGCTTTATGCGGTTAATCGATGAAGGGATATTTTTAACTGACCAATTTTTTCCTTTAGGTGTGACTAAATTTAACTGATATGTTGACCCCGATTGCGATTCAAAATTCAGGTTGATTTCAGGGTAGTCTCCAGCAGGTCTTGTACCGGTTTGTTTTGGCGGCACACTTGCCGAAATGGTTAAGCCAACGGTTTTATCGTCCACCAACATTGTTGTGGCTTCAGCTGTATCAGGGCTCGTACTTAACCCAGACTTTTTCGAAATAATAGCAAGTTTAGCCTGTCCAGACTCATTCGCCACCGGGTACGATTTGATTAACTGCCATTGCAGGCTCACCTGGTGAAGTGAAAACCTTCCCAGCAACCAGATGTGGCTATCCGTGATTACGACGTTTTGTATTAACTCATCCCAGAAAAATTTTTCGGGTTTTGACCAATTTTGGGTGAATTTAAGCAATTGGCTTCCAGAGGTAAACCAAACCGTTCCTTGATGGCTACTCAAAAGACCGGCTTTGTTCGACGCATAACCATTTAACTTAACACCTTGCTTTGAATACTGGGAGAGACCGCCGCGATGTTGAATGACGAGTGTCCCCTGGCTGAATACCAGAGCGAATAGGTTAGCAACAACCTCATTTTCAAATAACAGGTTTTGTTTATCATTTTGATCAATTGTAAGCACTTGTTGCCCAGAGGTGACAATCACTTGATCGAGCAGAGTATCCATGACAATACTCGAAATTTTATGCGGAAGATGGAAGCTTCTAAGCACGTCCCCTGAAAAGCTCACTTTTAGCAGAGTTGAGCCTCTCGTCAGCCACACAGCTCTGGAAGCATTGGAAACCACAAAATGATCTGAATCTGAGAGGTGTACATCCTTCACTTGCCATTCAACTTCCCCCTCAATGGTCACATGGGACAGAAAAGGAGGATGTAAAACCCAAGCAGTATCTGCATTAGCATTAAATTGAAACTCATGACTATTTTGAAAGACGGTTGGAATCGTTTCTTGAGCGCCAGTGTCATCGGAAAAGCGAGAAAGTTGATCATTTTTCATCAACCAAAGGGCTTGAGTATCAGCCTTAGCAACAGACATTTGAGCAAACAGAATAACGCTAATAAATATCAACACCTTAAACACACTTTTGTCCTTTACGCTGAATGCGTAGATAAACGAGTAACGGGTTACCGATCCTACCACATAAAAGGTAGTAAACTTTACGTGAACTTCGGCAAATGGGCTAAAACCGCATACTCTAAAACGATATCCAGTTTTCAGCGATACAATCGTTTTTCTGCATCAAGTCGAACTTCATAATGTCGTGTGATTGCAGTGTTCAATTGTCAGGGGCTCGCTAATTTATGTGGCGTTAATCAGAGTTAAGATTATGACTTTAAATGGAATGTTTTTTTAGATAAAGTGTTGGTGACCGGGTATTTTTTTTCGAGGTTGGTGAAATTGTGTGGTCTTGTTAGTATGCGTTGTTATGGGAGAATACGTTTTTGTGTTTTTCAATAAACAGTTTGGTATTCCCTAAGGGGTTATTATGTCAGAGCAGCACCCTAATGATGAAAAAATGGATCAATTATCAAGAGAAGTGGCTGATATTAAGAAAATAGTTCAGCCGGAGCCTCTGAGCCAAAAAGAAAAAATACGTGCACTACTAAAGGATTACATCAAGGAAGTGTCAGCTGCGGTTGTGGTTGGCGTGTTAGTCACCTTGTCAATGATATTTTATGATGCACTTTTTGAGGATGACAGATCGAGTTCTGAGCAAATTGCCCCGGTGTCATCTGCTGGGGCAGAGACCCTTTCAGCAAATACGACCCAAACCACTCAGAGGCACTATATGCTCCGGAGTCAATTTGTATCGGTGTTGTCTGGGTTGGTCGTGATCAAAACAACCGTGACAGAGTTTTATATGATGCGTGGCGAGATGCCATCAGACTTGAAAGGTTTAGGTTTTGTCGAAGAAGATTTTACTGAAATAGCCCTTATTGACCGTTTAAAAATCGCTGAAGGCGGCATGGTTGAAGCCAGTTTGTCTGCGGTATTTGGGGAAGGTAAAATAGTGAGGTTGATGCCAAAGTTATCGGCCAGCGGTATGCGAATTCATTGGCGTTGTGAAACCAATGTGGCGCAGCGCGTACTCGGTGTCCCGGGCGCGACATGCCACCACATTGAATGATTAACAGGGTTTGACAACCATTAAATTGCCATCGACCTTGGTGATTTCACAGAGTGCGCCAGCCTCAATGATTGCGCTATTGTGCTCTGTGTCTAATCTCGCGTTCCAGTTGATTCCTGAGTAGCGAATAGAGCCACCTGTTGCCGTAATATCAGTAGTGCTAGGTACTTTTTGGCCGATCATGTCACTGCTGGTGTCAGGGCCGCCACCGCTATTTTGGAATTGCTTTAAAGGTTTCCAGAGTAGCAGGGTGATAATGCCTGTGAGTACACCAACGCTTAATACCTCATTTTCCCAGCCTGTTACAACACCATAACCAGATAATATTGCGGTAATAAAGCAGGCGATGGCAAAAAATAACAGTGGCCCACTCATGCCTAAAACGGTGAGCTCAATCACTAGGCTAATACCTGCAAGTAGATAAAGCAGTTGGTCATGGTGGTCTGTAAAATAGTCCAAAAATTCCATTGTTAGCCCTCAGCAGTGTCTAGTTTTATGGCGCTGGATACGGCCATAGCTTGAGCAACAGTATTGGCGATGTTATCACTGGTCTTACCATCAGTGAGGACCACGGTGCTTTCTGCTGCGATGGCTTTATGGGCGCCAATTGAGTCTTGAGCAAGGGTTAATGTCACCGCTTCTCGGCCTTCTGCTGTCGCGGCAGCGTGGCCAATGGTGGTGAGTGCTGCGGCATCCGCTTCAGCGACTAATTTAATGGCTTCCGCTTTACCTGCTGCGGTGAGTATTTGTGATTCTTTACTGGCTTCAGCCGCGAGTACTTGTTCTGCTTTTGCCGCTTCTGCGTCTAGAACTCGCGCGCGTTTTAAGCCTTCAGCCTCTGTAATAGCGGCTGTTTTAACGCCTTCTGCGGTTAGGATAACGGAGCGTTTTTCCCGTTCAGCTGTCATCTGTTTTTCCATGTCTTCGCGGATAGACTGAGGTGGGTTGATGTCTTTGATCTCGTATCGAGTCACCATAACACCCCAGGGTGAGGTCGCCTCTGTCATGGCGTTTAATATTTGTGCGTTAATGGCATCCCTGTTCTGGAAGCATTCATCCAGCTCTAATGAACCGATCGCATTACGCATGGTGGTCATAGCGAGTTGCGTTACAGAGCTTTTGTAGTCGGTGATGTTGTTGGTTGCAGCTGCAGCATCGGTCACTTTCATAAAAAGGATACCGTCAATATTTAACGTGATGTTGTCTTTGGTGATGGCAGATTGAGAGGTGATCTCTAGTGATTGCTCTTTTAAATTTCGGTCTGCCGCAACAGTTTGAATAAAAGGGACGATAAAGTTCAAGCCGGCAGATAATGTTTTGTAATACTTACCCATGGTATAAATGACATAACCACGGTTTTGAGGAACAAAATAGATACCTTTCTTTAATGTATAAATAACGACAATAAAAACCCAGACGATTGGGCTAGAAAGTAAGCTGAACAGTGATTCGGTGATATCCATACAGTGTATCCTTTAGGTTTTTTGGGTAACAGAGTGTTAATGATAGTAGTCCTGAACGTACATTAACATGCTTATTGAGCTTTGTCGGTGTGAGTAATTAAGAATGGTCACAGAGATGCGTTGGCGGCTTATTTAGGTGTGTTTTAGAGTGAGATTTTGTTCAATATGGCACTATATTAAAGTCCAAAATGGGCTTTTTATTACTCTATAGACCGAACGGAGGGATTTTGGTGTTATGTGAATAAGCGTTTGCTGTTGTAAAGCGGTGAGCTAGGTGTTGCACCGTAATAGCTTGTATGTTTGCTACTGAGCTTGATCTTTTTTGACAACCTTGTTGGTGTGTTGATGTTTTTAGGTAAGTGGTTGCGCTGAAACCAAAAAAAATCACTGTGTTCGTGGTTGAGTTTTGGTGCAATTTCGGCTTGAACGGTGATTAAATAAAAGTGGCAATGGCGGTTTTCTTGGTGGGTAATGCAGCCTAGTTTTTGTAAGGCCTCACCTTGTTGGGTGATGATTTTATTGTGCGCGGTCGATATTTTTGTTTCTTCATAGAGCTCTCTAATCAACCCTTGTTTTGGTGGCTCGCCATTGTTAAGTTTGCCGCCAAAATGGTTCCATAGCCCTGCGTTGTTAACATAATTTGAACGTCTACCAAGGAGGATGGAGTCTTCTTCTGGGCAATAGATTATGGCCCAGGCACCGTCTTTTTTATTCATGTGATCACCGTCTTTTTTATTATTTTTGATCATTTAAAACCATCTTAGCATAAGGGATCTAGCGTGATTGTTTTTATCAAGCCAATTGTCTATTGTTGCATCTTAATCTTTAGTTGTTAAGTTGTGTTTTAATTGCTTTTACCTTGAGTATTTTTATGAATGGTTGCGGCCCCGTTAGTGTGATTTTTTTGTGCGTGTTGTTATCTGGTTGTTTAATGAGCCGGCCTCAACAATCGTTAATTCATGAGGGTGATACCCTTCCTGTTACTCATTTTGAAACGGTCGATGGTCAAAACATTCACTTTGATGCTAAGACAAAGAAATTGCTCATTCTTTTTAATACCTGGTGTCCTCATTCAAAAAAAGCATTGAAAGATTTGGCTCGCTCTTCATTAGTAAGGCGCAAAGACCTTGTGATTGTTGCTGTAGCGCCAGGGGAAGGGGGTGAAGCGATTCAAGATTTTAGGCGCACCCAACCCATTCCAATCCATTTTGTCGCTGATTTTTATCGCAATATTTATGGTCAACTAGCCACCTCAGGTGTGCCACGTTTTTATTTAGTTGATAAAAGTAATCGAGTTGTGAAAGAATTTTTTGGTTGGCACGATGGTGCGGTGAGTAAACTGGATTGGGCGCCGTAATCTTATTGTCATTATTTTGCTTTAAGCTGTTGTTATTAAACTGATGCGGGTCAATGTCTTATTGTTCGTTATACGTGAAGATATTGTATCGTTGAATATTGGGTGGTGATAAAGATGCGTTACATCATAGCGTTAGTGATGAGTTTTGGGTTGTTCGGCGTACCTGTGCAAGCGGAATCTGTGCCGCTAGGTCAGCTGTTGTATGACAACCATTGTACTATTTGCCATACGAGTGTTGTTCACGTTCGGGATGAGCGCTTAGCAAACTCTCTGAGTGAGGTTAGGCGTCAGGTGAGCCGTTGGCAAAAACACCTCGCATTGAACTGGGATGATTCACAAATTAATGCGGTGTTACAATATGTTAATGACACTTTTTATCATTTTAAACGAGATGTGTTATAAGGTTGTTTTGACTTGGCAAACGTTGAAAATTAGTCTACAAAATGTACTGTGAGGGCGTTTGTGCATTTTCTCACTTTGTATCGTTACTTTAAAGAAAGGCAGATTTATGGCATCCACTAGTCGTACTTTATGGGTCTACCCTCGTGGAGCTCATCCTGGCACTGTTCCTGAAGGCGTGATTGCCGTGCAGGATGATCCTTGGATGATGCATGTGGTGGTTAGTCGCCTAATGAGTCGTGGGTTTGGATCTCGGTTTTTAATCACATTAAAGGGTTGCCATCAATCGACTTTGACGTTATTTGTGGGTCATCTTATTAGTGAGAATTTACCCTTTTTTACAGTTGAGCTAGTGGAACAGGGAGTCGTTGATGTTGCCTATGATATCCCGCTCTCTCATGAGGTTGAACCATTGGCTCTGCAAAGTGCATAAACGATTATTGTGTGCGTTCTGTTTGGGGTTGCCTGCTTTCGCCAGTGCGTGTGAAGAGCCGCGTTTTCCCATCCCTCAGTCTTTGCTTTTAGGTAATATTCACTCAACTGAATACTCTGCTGTCATTCAGCAGTTGTCTGTTAAGCGTGTTGGTCAGTTTGGTGGTCCTCCTAAATCTACCGGTTATGTGAACCTTATTTATCAGGCAAAAGTGATTGAAGTCCTTAAGGGAAAGTCTGCTCAGATGATTGAGTATGCTGTGATGGCGGATGCGGATTATAAGCCAAAGGTTCGATCTGTGCCCAGTATTGTGAGTCTTTGCAAGAACGAAAAGCGCTTTTATACACCTGGTAATGGTTATGACGTCGGGTTTGATGCTGCCCGGTTGCAGGCGGCAAGGGCTGCTGGCCTAGAGAAGGCTAAGGACTCTGTTTGTCGGTAACGCCTCTATTACATCTATGATACAGTGTTGGCGTTGATGAGTAGAGGATACAAGGATGATGACAACAGCATTTCAACATGACACGGTTCCTGCTATTGGCGTGTTGGTTCTGAATTTAGGCACCCCTGATACCTGCAGTAAGAAAGACGTTAAGCGTTACCTTAAAGAATTTTTGTGGGATCCTCGCGTGGTTGAAGTGCCAAGACCTTTGTGGTGGTTGGTGCTGAATTTTGTGATCCTGAATACTCGGCCTAAACGTTCGGCAGCAGCTTATGCCAAAGTTTGGACAGAGCAAGGCTCCCCCTTATTGGTTATTTCCAAGCTGCAAGTTGAAGCCATTCAAGCGCAGCTTTCGGAACGTTTAGAGGTGCCAGTCAAAGCGGTTTTGGCAATGTGTTATGGCAAACCTTCTATTCAATCCGGGCTGCAACAGCTGAAAGAGGCGGGTGCTCAGCAAATTTTAGTATTACCCTTGTACCCTCAATATTCAGCCTCAACGACTGCCGCGGCCTTTGATGCCATTGCTGCTGAGTTGCGACAATGGCGCTGGTTGCCTGAGTTGTCGTTTGTGAACCATTACCATGATGATGGTGGTTATATCGCAGCACTTGCACAGAGTGTTCGTCAGTTTTGGTCTGAAAAAGGTCGGCCTGATAAACTGATGATGTCTTTTCATGGTATCCCTCAGGATTATTTCGATAAAGGGGACCCCTATTTTTGTGAGTGTCATAAAACAGGTCGCTTATTGGCTGAAGCGTTAGAACTCACAGATGAGCAGTGGGTGTTAACCTTTCAGTCTCGGTTGGGGCCAAAAAAATGGTTGCAGCCATATACCGACTTAACCTTGAAGTCATTACCTGAGCAAGGGGTGAAACATGTGCAGGTTATTTGTCCAGGGTTTAGTGCTGACTGCTTAGAAACGTTAGAAGAAATAGCGATGGAAAATCGAGATACTTTTATCGAAGCAGGAGGGGAGACTTACGATTATATTCCTTGTTTAAATGCTCAGCCCGATCATATTAAAGCGTTAACCGATATTGTGCTGGAACGGGTTCAACCTTGGGTCAATAGGCTGGAACGCAGTGGAACATTGCCTGAAAAAACTCAGGTAGAGGCTAAAGCAAAGGGTGCTGAAAGCTGACATGTTGATTACTCAGGTAGATCAGTTTTTTTTAGATAAGAGGCAGCGAGCGGCTAAGCTCAGCCCGAGGCTGCGAGCTCACCATAATTTTCATGAGTCTAGTGAGTCACCTGTACAGCGTTTAAGTATTGCGTTGCAGCCAGATACCTATGTTCGGCCCCATCGGCATGTAGAATTCCACCAATGGGAGATGATCATCCTATTAACAGGGGAGGTTCAGTTATTGGTGTTTGATGATAGCGGAGCTGTAACATCGCGTATTTTGCTGTCGCATAAAACGCGATGTGTGTTAGTCGAGTTGCCAGTCGGTACTTGGCATAGCCTGTTTCCCGTGGCCGGTGAGGCGACTATTTTAGAGGTCAAGCAAGGGCCTTATCGAGCTGCTAAGCCTGAAGATGTTTTTGCGCCTTGGGCACCGGAAGAGGGGAGTGATGCAGCTCAAGCATGCTTGAGCTGGATGCAGCAGGCTGAGGTTGGTCAGCGCTTTGTTTGAGTGTTAGTCTTTTGGGCTGTGCTGAAATGCATCGTAAAACCAGAAGGCAAAGCCGTACACAAGGCCGCCGAGCACAAATAAATTGAGCATTGTTTCTTGCTCTTGACGAGCCGCTAAATTGTCGTAGTCACCTGTTATAAAAAGGTAAACTGCGATGAGTGAGACCACGAAACCAACAGTCATGTTGGTGAGTGAAAAAACATGTTTAACCTGTGATGAAATGTGCATATCCGAGATCCTTAGAAGATAATTAATGTATTAGAGTGTAGCGGTATATTAATTATCTTATTTGATCCTGGTCAAATAATTGTCAGTTTTTAATTTTCGCCATAGTGAGACTCTGTCAATGCCAAGAATTTCAGCCGCCTTCTTTTTGTTGTTGTTGCACTTTTCTAATACGAAGCCGATATACTCTTGTTCTCGTTCAGCCAAAGTTTGAAGTTGTGCTGAGGGTTGCTTGCCTGCGCTGTGTTGGTGGATGTGGTCGGGTAAGGTGTGTTCAGTTAAGGTATTACTGGTCGAGAGTGCAACGCCTCGTTCTATGATGTTAGATAATTCTCGGATATTCCCTGGATATTGATACCGAGTAAGGGCAGACATTGCTTTGGGCGTGATTAGGTCAACGGTGTGTTGCATTTGTTGGGTGTGTTGCTTTAAAAAATATTGAGCCAATAATGGGGCATCGCCAAGGCGTTGATTGAGCGGTGGTAGGTTTAGCTCGATGACATTTAAGCGGTAATATAAATCTTGTCGAAATTGCTTGGCTTTGACCTGTGCCTGTAAGTCTCTGTGGGTTGCGGCAATGATACGTACATCAATTGGAATGGTCTTGGTTGAGCCTACAGGTTGTACCTCGCGCTCTTGAATCACTCGAAGTAACTTGATTTGCATTTGCTCCGACATCTCTCCCACCTCATCTAGGAGCAATGTGCCGCCATTGGCTGATTGAAATAGCCCTTGCTTGGCTTTGTTCGCGCCGGTAAAGGCACCTTTTTCATGGCCAAAAAGTTCACTGGCCAGTAGATCTTCGTGTAGTGCGCCACAGTTAACGGCAATAAAGGGGGATTTTCTTCTTTCGCTGTGGTGATGAACATAGCGGGCAAGTAACTCTTTACCTGTGCCACTCTGGCCTGTTACGACCACCGTGATGCTGGTTTTTGCGATGCGTTCAGCCGTTGCTAAGAGCTGTAGCATGATTGGGTCTTGAGTCACGATGTGAACATTGTTTGAGAGGGTGGGGGCTGGGGGTGTCATGATCTGCTCTGAGTAATATTTGTTGCATAATGTAACATGGTTTAATGTTTCTTAATATTGGTTAATATGACGTTTTTATGACATGATATGCCGCCACTGAACACAGTATATGAGTCATTTTCAAAAGAACGTTGCATTTTGCAATATTTTCTAAGCAATTGAAATTTAATGTTTAAATATATATTAGTTGCAATTTGCAACGATGTAAATTTTTCTGGATTTATAAAATTTAGTTAAAACATCGGGTTATCAATTGGCAAGGTAATTGCTTACTGATGCCATATCTTAAAACTTAAGCTCTAGAGGAGAAAAAAATGAGTGCTGCGGGTGACGAGGCTCAACCGAGTCTATTGTCGAAAAAACAAATCATTGCTGCTGTGGTTTTTACCATCATGGCGATTGCAATGGGGCAAGTCGTGCCAACCGTTGAGGTTGCATGGGTTTGTGCTGTTCTAATCTTTACCATTTACTTATTTGCGTTTGAAGTGGTTGATGTTGATGTGGCAGCGGTTACCGTTATGGTGTTACTGGGTCTGACATCATTACTGGCACCTGTTATGGGGCTGTCTGCGGGTCTTGTGGATGTTGATCATTTATTTGATGGCTTTGCCTCAAATGCCGTTATCTCAATTATCGCGGTTATGATTATTGGGGCAGGTCTTGATAAAACGGGCTTAATGACGAAAGTCGCTGGCTTTATTTTAAATGTAGGTGGTACGACTGAAACTCGTATTATTCCGATTATATCGAGTACCGTTGCGATTATTTCTTCATTCATGCAAAACGTAGGTGCTGCAGCACTGTTTTTGCCTGTCGTGAGCCGAATTTCAGCACGTTCTGGTTTGCCAATGTCACGTTTGTTGATGCCTATGGGTTTCTGCGCCATTTTAGGTGGCACCGTGACCATGATTGGTTCTAGCCCATTGATTTTGTTGAATGACCTTATTTTAACAATTAACCAAGGTGTACCAGCAGATAAGCAAATGGAAACTTGGTCATTGTTCTCGGTAACCCCGATTGGCTTAGCTCTAGTGGCAACAGGTATTATTTATTTCGTATTGGCGGGTAAATTTGTATTACCTGTGTCCAAGGCAAACAGCGACAGTACTTCAGGTTCTGACACCGTTGATTATTTGAAAGAAACGTATGGCCTAGAGTACAGCCTATATGAAGTGGTTATTTCAGAGGGTTCTAGTTTAGTTGGTTCAAGCTTTGATGACATTGAAATGCACAGCAAAATTCGTGTGGTCGGCTCTGTTGCTGATCAAGACGATATGCGTATTGGCCCCGGCATGCTGAATAGAGATATTCAAATTCAAGCAGGCACGGTATTGGCTATTTTATCATCACCTCAGCATGCACAAGATTTTGTGCAAGAATATGAGCTTGAGTTGAAAGTTTCGCTAGAAACATTTGAAGATGCATTATCTTCAAGTAAAGCGGGTATTGCCGATGTGGTGATTGCACCGGGTTCTAGTATGATTGGTAAGAGTGCTCGTGACGTTTGGTTGCGTAAATCCTTTGGTTTGGCCATGGTTGCTATGCATCGTGGTGGCAATACATTGCGAGAAGGTGATGGCATTAGAGATATGCCATTACAGGCGGGTGACACGTTAGTGGTTCATACCACGTGGGATGCTTACCACCGTATCTCGACTAACCGTGACTTTATTCAGGTGACCACCGAGTACCCTCATGAAGAAACCCGCCCTAATAAAGTGGGTTGGGCGGCTGTTTTCTTTACGATTGCATTAGGCTTGATTCTACTGACCGATATTAAACTTTCTGTTGCGTTATTAACGGGCGCCATTGGCATGGTTTGGTCTCGTGTATTATCCATTGAAGAAGCGTATGAAGCGGTGAGTTGGAAAACAGTTTTCTTGTTGGCATCGTTAATCCCTTTAGGTGTTGCAGTGCAGGGAAGTGGAACAGCTGACTGGATTGCAAACCAAGTATTGTCTGTTGTCGGCGAAATGGACATCTGGGTTATTCAAGCTTCTATTGCTGCTTTAGCGACCTTCTTTACTTTGGTTATGTCAAATGTTGGCGCGACGGTATTGTTGGTACCATTGGCGGTGAGTATTGCTAATGGTGTTCCAGGTGCTGATCCTGCCATTTTTGCATTGACGGTTGCGATTGCGACTTCTAACTCATTCTTAATCCCGACTCACCAAGTGAATGCGTTGATCATGGGGCCTGGTGGTTATCGAGTGCCAGACTTTATGCGGGCTGGTGGCATTATGACGATTTTATTCTTGGTCGTTATGATCTTCATGATGAACTTAGTTCTATAGTCTCTGTAAGCTCGCTTCAACCAATATTGGTTGAAGCGAGCATTTGTTTTTAAATGATCCCATTTTTAAAGCGCTTTACCTTGCCTGTCATATTCTGACTAGGAGGGAGAAGTCGTTTTCATGGATTTTGAATCTTTTTATTCTACCCGTGGCAGTGTGGGCTGGTGCCTGTGTTTTTTAACGCTCAATTAGCCTGACAAGCAACAGGTTTATTTCTTTATTTTTTACGCAGCTTAATTAGAAGTTAGGGTTGTGTTGTTTTATAGGTGGCATAGATGAGTATTGCATCCATTTTTCCTTTTTTAGCGTGGTTTAAGTTAATCACTAAAGACAGTTTGAAAGCTGATGTTATGGCAGGCTTAACAGGTGCCGTGATTGTGCTACCGCAAGGTGTTGCCTTTGCGACCATTGCAGGGTTGCCACCAGAGTATGGCCTCTATACGGCGATGGTCACGCCCATTATTGCCGCTTTGTTTGGGTCTTCATTTCACTTGGTTTCAGGGCCGACGACAGCCATTTCAATTGTCGTATTTTCGGCCGTTAGTCATCATGCCGAGCCTGGTACAGCAGAATTTTTATCGTTGGCTTTGACGCTCACCTTTCTTGCTGGTGTGTACCAACTTGCCTTTGGCCTAGCGCGGTTGGGTGCTTTGGTGAATTTTGTCTCGCACACGGTTGTGATTGGTTTTACTGCGGGGGCGGCTATTTTAATTGCAACCAGCCAGTTAAAGCATATGACCGGTATTTTTATCCCAAAAGGGGAGTCTTTTTTGCATACTTGGGGGGATTTATTTGTAGGTTTAGATCAGGTGAATGGTTACTTGGTTTTAATCGGCTTGTTGACCTTGGTCGTTGCGCTTTTAGTGAAAAAATGGATGCCAAAAGCACCTAATTTGTTGATTGGTATGGTGGTGGGTAGTGGCCTTGCTTTCTATCTGCAAAGCTTTACAGATGGCATTAAATTGATTGGTGAGATACCGGCACATCTACCACCGTTATCCATGCCCGATTTTTCCTTTGCAACCATTAAAATGTTGGCACCAGAAGCATTTGCTGTCGCATTGTTAGGTTTGATTGAAGCTGTTTCTATTAGCCGTGCTGTGGCGACAAAGTCTAACCAGAGAATTAACCCAAACCAAGAGTTCATAGGGCAAGGAATGTCTAACGTGGTGGGCAGCTTTTTGTCGAGTTATGCCGGCTCAGGGTCATTTGCGCGCTCAGGGATTAACTATGAAGCTGGGGCAAAAACACCGTTGTCGGCTATTTTTGCCGCCATTGCTTTGATGGGGATTGTGTTATTAATTGCCCCGTTAATGGCTTATTTACCGATTGCTGCGATGGCAGGGGTTATTTTGTTAGTGGCTTATAATCTCATTGATTTTCACCACATTGCTCAAGTGTTAAAGTTCAGCCGTTCTGAGTCGGCCGTATTGCTCACAACTTTTTTTGCGACATTATTTTTAGAGTTGGAATTTGCTATTTATCTGGGTGTTTTACTGTCATTGATTTTATTTTTGGCAAAAACATCAACGCCTATTATTCCAACTTTATCTTTAGATAGTCTGGAAGAAGGGGGTACAGGGAAACTCATTAACATCGATAAAAAGCCGGTTAAGCAGTGCCCCCAACTTAAAATTATTCGAGTGGATATGTCGATATACTTTGGTTCAATTAACCATATACAAAAGCGGATTGCCCAAATATCAGACAATGAGCAAATTCAACATATTTTGATTGTGGCAAGTGGTATTAACTTTATTGACTTAGCAGGCGCAGAGGCGTTGGTTGCTGAAAATAATCGCTTGAAAAAAATGGGCGGTGGGTTATATTTTGTGGCGTTTAAATCACGCGTATATGAATTTGCAGCAAGGTCGTGCTTTATTAAGCACATTGGCAGTCAGCATTTTTTCGACACAAAAAAAGAAGCGATTGCGGCTATTTATCGTCGGCTAGATCGAGAAACGTGCACCACTTGTCAATCTCTTGTTTTTAGAGAATGCCAATAACCGGTTGATTATTTTCTTGTTTCTGAGTGTGTAAATTCAGATTCAGTTCAGCAATTTCGCTTTACACTGCTTCCATCTTAAAAGGGATGTTACGGAGACGGATTATGAATCGATTAAAAATAGCGTTTATCTCATCATTATTAATGGTGCCTGCGATTGCTTCGGCAAACTTGACAGGGCAGTGGAAGAGTAATGATGGTGGTACTTATTATATTCAACAAAACGGGCAAAATGTATTTTGGTATGGCGAGCGGAAACTGAATAACCCGCAATGGGCGAATGTCTTTAAAGGGACTCGGCACGGGCAAAATATTACTGGCCCTTGGAGTGATGTTCCTAAGGGAAAATCGCGTAATAAAGGGGTCTTAAAGTTGCGTGCTAAGCATGACGACAATGTGATTGTGGCTTTAAGCAAAACAGGTGGGTTTGGAGGTTCTAAATGGACAAGAGTTGGTTGGCAACCACCACAGGTACCTCAAGTGAATGACCATCGAGTGAGAGAGGATTGTGTGACGTTTAATGTTCATAACTTGGCGGTAAAAAAACTCAACGGGCGCTGGAAAGTGGTTGATGGTAACCATGCGCTATTTGATTTTGGTCGAAAGCGAGGGGAGGCATTAAAGACTAAGGCCATTTTAAAGCGTTACAATGCCAATCGATCCTGTTTTGTAGGCCGCCCTGATCCTTCGTTGGCGTATGTGTTAAAAAATGGTACGGCGCCAAGTGGCCGTATGCAAAACGAAGACTGTATTGGTTTTAGTACGCGCAATGTTCATGTGAAGAAGATTAATCAGCGTTGGAAATTAGTCGATGGTGATCACTGGTTGTTTGATTTTGGCGCAAAGCGAGGAGAGGCGCTTAAATCGAAGCGCATTATTCAAAAACATGGGTTTAACAAGTCCTGTTTTGTAGGGCGACCTAACTCTAGTTTTGAGTATATGAGAAAATAAAAGACATATTGTTTGTGAATATAAAAAGCCTAGTAGGTTCTCCTGCTAGGCTTTTTTATTGCATGGTTTTTTGTTTTTTATTACCTTTTTCTGTCCCTGATAAAAGGTATAACTACATTTTATAGTGAAATTAATACCTTCTATCTGGACGCTGGAACCGTTAAGCGGCTTGGTATTGCAAAGAAAAATATTGTGAACTACTTATTAACTATGGAGCTGCGAACAGTCTAGTTATTTTTTAAGGTGCAAAATAATGACGATTCAAAATGCATTGCCAACGGGGTCAATAATTGATGATTATGAAATTACTGGCGTGCTTGGTGTGGGTGGGTTTGGTATTACCTATAAAGGGTATGATTCTAGTTTAGATCGTGAGGTGGCTATTAAGGAATATTTACCCAGCTCAATTGCTGTTCGCAGGCCTTTTGACCAAACGGTGAGTGCTTCTTGTGACTCCAATCAAAAGCATTATGAGTTTGGTTTGCAAAAATTTTTAGATGAAGCGAGGGTATTAGCCAAGTTTCATGTGCCAAATATTGTTGGCGTAAATCGGTTTTTGGAGCGTAATGGAACCGCTTATTTAATCATGGATTATGAGGATGGGGAGGTACTTTTTCAGCATATTAAAAGGCGCCAAATACTCACTGAAAAAATGTTGTTAGACATTTTTTTACCTGTATTAGAAGGGCTAAAAGCGATACACATGAAGAGCTACTTGCACCGAGATATTAAGCCGAGCAATATCTATTTGGCCAAAAACCAAGTGCCAAAGTTGATAGATTTTGGTGCGGCAAGAGTTGCATGGAATGAGCGTAGTCGCACCATGACGCAAATGCTAACGCCAGGATATGCCCCTTTTGAGCAGTATCAAAGCCATGGCAAGCAAGGGCCCTGGACTGATTTGTATGCGTTAGGTGCAACCATATATTTGGTGGTGACAGGGAAAAAACCGTTAGAATCAACAGAGCGTGTTGCCGCTTTGCAAGATGGACAGGAAGACCCAATGCCATTAGCATCCGATATTGCTTTTAGTCAGTATCATTCGGAGTTTCTACAAACGATTGACTGGATGTTAAAGGTGCGACCTGTGGATCGGCCGCAAACGGCTCTGCAGGTTATCCAGCGCTTTGAAAAGGTCAAATTACAGATAGAATCTGCGCCTAGAATGGTCAAAGAAGCTTCAAAAATGGCGCAGCGTGTATGTCAGCAAAAAAGAGTGCCTTCTCCAAGGCGTTACCGAATAGATAAAGAGCAGATATTAATGAATTCAACGGTTGCATTGCTTGTTGTGGCAGGCTTTATGGTGCTAGTTCGAATGGTGTCCTAGTTGTTCTCAGTTGTGCGCTTTGCGTCTTGTGCCGCGGCTTTTAAATGCGCTTCTTGTAAATATATATTGATAAAAATTCGTTATATTGCCAGTATAGTCAATAATTGTTGACTTTATTGGGCGTCGAATGGATACCATTGCAAAGCGGATCAAAAGTATACGCAAACAGTTTGATCTCACTCAGGCTCAAATGGGGAGTATGGTCAAAGTCTCTAAGGCGGCTGTTAGTCAGTGGGAAAGAGGCTTGGCAAACCCAGATGTGAATGTGGTTCTGGCTTTAGAAAAAGCACTGAATATTAATCCTCGATGGTTGATTAATGGCGAAGATGATAGGCAAGAACTGGATAAAGGCGATGTTGAGGTGCCTTTTTTTAAAGAGGTGTCGTTTGCAGCAGGGCATGGCTCTCATTTAGAGGATCACAATCAAACTACGGATAGTTTAACCTTTAAAAAGAATTGGTTAGATGAAAAGGGATATCAAAAAGAGCAATTATTGGTGGTGTATGCCAGAGGCGACAGTATGCAGCCGCGAATATGTGATGGCGATGTACTGTTAGTGAAATCAGGTGAGACCAATATTATTGACGGTGCTGTTTATGCGCTTAATTATGCAGGCAATGCCAAGGTGAAACGGTTGTCGTTGAAATATGACGGCGCGTTGATGATGTCGAGTGATAACACGCACCCTCAGTATAAAGACGAATTGATTCCTGCCAGCGATACAGAGCAGCTAAACATCATTGGGCGAGTTGTTTGGGTGGGGGGAGATTTATAGTCGTGATTGTTGAAAAGCCATGGGCTCGAGCCATTATTTTGGTTGATATGAATGCTTTTTTCGCCTCTATTGAGCAGCTGGATTGTCCTGAATGGCAAGGAAAGCCTGTCGCAGTAACGAATGGTCGGGTTGGGTCTACGATTATAACGTGCTCTTATGAAGCAAGGGCGTGGGGCATTAAAACAGGGATGCGCCTTAAAGCTACGAGAGCGCTGTATCCAGATTTAATTCAGGCACCAGCAAGGCCAGAGCGTTATGCGTCGGTATCTGCTGATATTATGTTGGCATTAACGGCAATAACACCTGATGTAGAAGTCTTTTCTGTCGACGAGGCATTTTTAGATGTAACAGGGTGTCAGCAGTTGCATGGTCACCCGATTAACATTGCACACTCTGTACAGCGTGTGGTTTTTGAAGCATCCAATATTTTGTGTTCAGTCGGCCTAAGTGGTGATAAAACGACCGCTAAATATGCTGCAAAACTGAATAAACCCAACGGTTTTACCGTTATTTTACCTTGGGAGTCTGAGGCAACATTGGCGCCCGTTCCTGTCACTGATTTATGTGGGATTAATAAAGGTATTGGTGGGTATTTGGCTCAGCGCGGCGTGACTTTGTGTGGGCAAATGAAACAGCTACCCATGCAAGAATTGTCTCGGCGCTTTGGTAATCCTGGGCGACGTATTTGGCTTATGGCGCAAGGAAAAGACCCCGAGCTGGTTTCTACGCAAATTTCTGCGCCTAAAAGTATTGGTCATGGCAAAGTGTTGCCACCAAAAACAAATGAAGCGGATGTTATTTTAATGTACTTCCTTCACATGTCTGAAAAGGTGGCAGCCAGGTTAAGGTTGTACCAGCTTAAGTCAGAGACTTTTTTTGTGGGGATGAATACCGCTCAAGGCTGGGTGAAAATTCATGCAAAATCACCAGGATTAACGGATGATGGCAAGACGATTTACCAGTTGTGCAAAGCATTTTTAAAACGAGTGGGGTCTGTTGTGGTGTATCAAGTTCAAGTGACCGCGCTAGCGTCGACAGGGCAGTGGCAGCTCGATTTGTTTGAACAAGTCGATGAAAAATTGGCACAAAAAACAAGGTGATGGATGACATTAATACGCGCTTTGGTGAATTTACGCTGTCACCCGCCACATTGTTGAACCGTTCTACCATGCCGAATGTGATTGCACCTGCGTGGAAGCCAACAGGGCATCGGCGGACAGTTTAGGAGAGTCGTTATGTGTGGCGGTGTTTTTTTTACTCATGATCATGAAGAGTATCGGTACTATTTTCCAAATCCTGCAGCGCGCCTGCCGGTTATTTTGAAAAGTGGTGATATACAACTTATGCCTTGGGGGCGGCGCAAAAAACAACCAGGCCAACTACCGCAGGGGGGCTGGGCAAGGTTAGATTCTATTTATGCAGGACGCTGGGATCGTTATTCTCCGATTCCGGTAAAGCTCCCCATTAATCAGTTTATGGAAAAGGACTATGAAGGTACGAGTCACTGGTTTGATATTACCAAGGGGAAATGGATACAAGGCTTGATTGCGCGCAATGAATACGAACAGCGTGTTTATGTTGTGACCATAGAGTCAGAGCAAGAAGACGCTGTGCATAATCGGTGGCCAAGGGTCTTGGCCGGGTAAGCTATTTTGAGTTTAAGGCCATTTCAGCCAGTTGGTCAGACCAATACCCTTGAGATTGCACTTTTTCATTTAGATGAATTCGGGTCGGTGTGATGTTGGTGATCATGCCGTAATTTTGGCCTAAGTAATGGCCTATTTTGACTTGGTGAATGACGCCATCCGTGCTTTTGACTAGGCCAATCACTTCGCCATCTTGTTGCAGTGTTCCGACCATGCGTAAAGAATCTAGTGGATACTGTTCCAGCGCTTGCGTCGCATGCCGAGTGGGTGAGTTGCCATAGTGTTCATCAGCGAGTAATGGTTTCTCAATCACAATGGCAAAAGGGTCTTTTAATTGGCTACCGTCGTATTCAAACTGTGTTAATTCACGTTGAATGGGTAAAGGTTTGATAAAACCGGCTGGTTGCGCTTTTTCGTGAGCAACAAATTGTTGTAAATCTTGCGTGTTATTTGACGCGCAACTAACGGCTAACATGCTGAATAAACAAGTAGAAATGAATTTTTTCATGGTAAGCCTCTATGGGGTTTAGGTTGAACAATCGTGGCATGAAATGCATTAACTAGGTATTGGGAATAACCTACCATGTCTTAATGAATTCAACTCGACGGTTCTGTGCTCTGCCTTCTGCTGTTTCATTGCTGGCGATGGGTTGTAACTCCCCTTTGCCACGAATGGTTAAGCGGTCTTCTGAAATGCCATGCTCATTGACCAAGTAATCAATGACCGCTTGTGCACGGTTCATTGAAAGCGATAAATTGCGTCCAGAGCCACCAATGTTATCGGTATGGCCAACCACAAAAAATTGTAAATCAGATAATGCCCCTTTAAATGCGCGGCCATACTCATCAAGTAGAGCAATAGAGCTCGAATTTAGGTAGGTTGAATTAGTGTTGAATTCAATTCTTGCGCCTACTTTAACTTCATCTTGTTGGTCGCCCCAGTCAGACTCATCTAGTGCCACCGCACCACCAACCATGGATCCACCACCGTTAAAGGCACGTACAATATCAGCTTGATTGGTTGGGAAATATAAATCGTCAGCAGTTGCTTGAAAAGCCACTAGGGAGAGTGTGAGTGCAATGGTTGTTTTTAACATGGGGAGAACTCCAAAAAATGGAAAAATGTTGGTGCATGCTCTTATTATAGCGCTTATGTGGAAATGCAGGTGTTGACATCGATCACGTTTTTTCATAACGTTAAGTGAACGATCACTAACTTAATTATAGAGCATGCATAAAATGCAAAAAAGACTCAGTGCTGCAGCGAGAAAGGCAACCATTTTAGCGGTGGCAAAAGTGCTTTTTTCCGAAAAAGGGTTTTATGGTGTGTCTGTTGATGATATTGCTAAAAAACTAGGGGTAAGCCCGGCCATATTATATCGGCATTTCGCCTCGAAGGAAGATTTATACCAGTCTGTATTGCATGATATTGCCAGTCAGCGTGAAAACTATGTAGAAGCCATTGTCAAAAGTGATGATAGCTTTTATGAGGTATTAAAAAATATTACCCACTCGTATGTGGATAGTGTGGCGACCGACCCAGATTATTTACGAATGGAAATGCAAAGTGCGTTGGAAGGTAATCATGTCACACAACAGTTTTTTGAAAATCGCTGGCAGCCTTTTTTAGACTATGTGGAAATCACTTTGTGTGAATTAGCGCCTCAAAATGACGCATTTAATGTTCACCCGAGAATCGCATCCTTGTTATTTCAGGGCATTATTCGAGAAGTATTGTATGCAAAATGTATTTATGAATCAGATCGTTATCGAGATTTTGAGCTACATGATTTAGTTGATCATGTGTTGGTGCTATTTTTCAATGCGATAGGTTATCGCGAGCAAAAGTAAGGAGTGTTATATGGTACTGCAACAACACGCTTATCAATCCGTTGAGGAATATGCTAGCCAGTATTTAGTTATCGCTGAAAGCGAGGTGGTGATTCCTGTGACTTATCAAAAAAGATGGGATGACGGTTTTGGTGCAAGAGGATGGAAAGTGAATGTCACGATTAATGATCCGCACATTATTGCCAGCACGCGTGAAACAGGAAGCAAAATAAACACCTCTGTTTTTGTGCATGACATACTCGATCACTTTTTATCAGGCTTTGCAGTGAGTGGCCATCGGAGTGAGGCGATGGCGCTGATTCAATTGGGCAAACGTACGGCATCTGAGCCCGGAGCCGACTATGTACAGATGATCAAAGAAGATATATTGCAAGGGGTTGTTAATGGCGAATCATTACGGTCATTTTTACCGGACGATTTAGTCGCATTACTCCCAGGTAACAGCTTATCTGATAAAGAGGATATGGGGGTGTTAAAATCTAAACTGGGTGCGTTGGTACTGATTGAGCGCTTGAAGGCACATTTTTATACGTTAGGTCAGGCGGGTGAAATACACGCGGCTGAAAGTTGGAAAAAACTAGGTTTAGATTCAAAGCTGCAGGCTAAAATAGGTTTGGCATTGCAAAAGCTGCTAGAAAAAATAGATATTTTTGTGGAAAGTAAAAATTTGACTGAAGTTACAGGGAAGCTTGCCGTTAGTAATGAGTTAGTTTCTTTTAAAAGCACAGGAAGTCAGTGTGCTATTGCAGCAGAAACTGCGGTGAAAATATGAAGCAGTGGCAGGCAGAATTAAAGCTAATAGCGACTCTATCTGCAACAAAAACATTTCTGTTGCACTCGCCAAATGATGGGTGGCCAGATGAAGACCCTATGGAAGCTGCTGAAGTTATTGATAAAATGATTTTAAACGTACTGGATGCTAGCCGTAATCCGATGCCAGAATTTGCTTCAATATATTATTCACCGACAGGCCCGCTCCAGGAAATCGCAATGAGTAATGGCTGGCATGAACATTATATGGCATTAGCCGCAGAATACAGCAAACTGGCCTATTTGTTCCAATCATGAGTGTAAAATAAGGAGGCATTGTGTCGAAAGTGATGTGGGTTGGTCTGTTTATAGCGGTATTGATTTGGTCTGCTATCGGGCCTAAAGATATGTTTACGTGGTTTTTAGAAGTGTTACCGGCCATGGTTGGTTTTGTCGTGCTGCTGTTGACGTATCAAACCTTTCCATTAACCAACTTGGCTTATTGCTTGATTTTGGTTCACTGTATTATCTTAATGGTGGGTGGTCATTACACATACGCAGAGGTGCCTTTGTTTGATTCATTGTCAGACTGGTTAGGCTCAAGTCGCAATAACTACGATAAGCTAGGGCATTTTGCACAAGGCTTTATCCCTGCCATTATTGGCCGTGAAGTGATATTACGTAAACACGTTGTGACGGGCGCTAAATGGCAAGCTTTTTTTGTTGTTTGCTTTTGTTTGGCATTCAGTGCTTTCTATGAGCTTATTGAATGGTGGGTTGCATTGGCATCTGGGGATAGTGCTGATGCATTTTTAGGCGCTCAAGGTTATATTTGGGATACACAGTCAGATATGGGCTTTGCACTGATTGGCGCTATTTTGGCATTGTTATCCTTAAGCAAAGTGCATGACCGCCAGTTGGCTGTGCTCATCAAAAAAGCGGGTTGAGTTCATGATTTCATTTGGTTAGTAAGGGTCTTTACAATAGTACAATAGTGCCATATAGCTGGTACTGTGGCGCACTTGTCACTCATGAATTAAGCAAGGAGATCATATTGGGTACTGTACGTAATCACAGCAGCGATAAAGCATTGGAATGGTTTGGTTCGATGACGGGAATTGCAGGTGCTGTACTGTTAGCAATGAATTTTGATGGGTCGAAATATGGTTTTATTTTCTTTTTGTTGTCGTCGTTTGCTTTGATTGTTTTTTCATATCGAAGAGAACTAACCGGTTTGTTAACGCAGCAAATGGTCTTCTTTGGGATTAATGTGTTGGGTATATACCGCTGGATGTTTTAAGCGATAAGTTTAAATGGCTAGGGCAGGGCTTGGTGGTGGTCTTAATGGTTAAAGGACTGCGGAAAGACAAGCTGAGGGGGTAAATACCTCCTGGCTGGAAAAAAAAGCAGCAAACTTGGAAAGCTTGGCGTGCATGTATATGATCAAAGTATGGTGAAAAAGGGGTTAGGAGGTGTTTTAACCTGCTTTGTCGGATGGGCGTATTAGCTTCTTAATTGAAGTCACAAATGAGACTATTGAAATCATTCGATCATGTTTTTAGGTACACTGTTTGCAGCAACGCTCGATAGGAAATTACAAATATTTATCAAGTTTTTTTTTGCGCCAAAAAACAGCCTAACAATCCAGCACAAATGCCGGATTGTTAGGTGTATACAGCGCTTTAGAGCTTAATGGGTTTTAGTTAAACTGCAAATAAAAGACGATTTACTGACTAACGGTGTGAATTTAATCTCATTTTTACCTTGAAAAAACCAAATAAACATACTAAATAATTGATATGGCGATATATTAATGTATACTCGCCGTTTCAATCATCACACAGGTATCAACATCATGGCCGTAAAAAAGAAAGCAGTCGCAAAAAAAGCTCCAGCAAAAAAGAAAGTAGTTGCTAAGAAACCAGCAGCTAAAAAAGCAGCAGCTAAAAAACCAGCAGCGAAGAAACCAGCAGCGAAGAAACCAGCCGCTAAGAAAGCAGCGCCTAAGAAACCAGCAGCGAAGAAAGCAGCACCAAAAGCAGCTGGTAAAGCAATTACTACTCCAATGGTTAAAACTGAAGTTATTAACACCATTGCAGATATGACTGGTTTAAAACAGAAAGAAGTTGGCGAAGTATTCACCGCAATGAGTGAACTTATCGAGCGCCACATGATGAAACGTGGTTCAGGTGAATTTACCATCCCTGATGCTGGCGTTAAAATGCATAAAATTCGTAAGGGCCCATCTAAGAAGCGTAATGGCCATAACCCATATTCTGGTGAAGCAATGGTTATCCCTGCGAAAAAAGCACGAAATGTTGTTCGTGTATCAGCTCTGAAATTCTTGAAAGAAGCTGTAATGTAAAAGATCAATAAAGAAGCCCAAGGCCTCTATTTATAGGCCTTGGGCTTTTTTTATGTCTATTGAAAAGTCATTTGTATAATACCGTTGTTTGCGATTACCGGTGTTCAGTACAGTGAAAAATTTTGTCATCCGTGTATGGTGGGGTGATCAAAAAATGTCATCCATAATATATTGTGTTTATTTACTCGGTAAAGACAGGGTAATCCCGATCTCTTCGTTTAAACGGTTAAAATAACCTTAGGGTGTTGATATGGCATTGAAGCCAACCATATACAAAATGAAAATTTCATTGTCTGACTTAAATCGAGACTACTACGATAGTCTTAATCTAACGCTGGCGCAGCACCCTTCAGAAACACTAGAGCGAATGATGGTGCGGGTGCTAGCATATTGCATTAATGCACATGAGTACTTGGCTTTTACTAAGGGGTTAAGTGAAGTGGATGAGCCTGATCTATGGGTGCGTACGTTAGATGATCAGGTTGCATTGTGGATTGATGTGGGGGAGCCTGCGGCGGATCGAGTTAAAAAAGCGACTCGCCTTGCTAAAGCGGTAAAAGTCTACAGCTTTAATACTAAGAGTAATGTTTGGTGGAGCCAAGGTCAGCCTAAATTTGAGGCCTTAGAGGCATCTTATTTTAACTTTCCGTGGGAAGATATTCAGCAGTTGGCCAAGTTGGTTGAGCGAACGATGGATTTTTCTGTCACCATTACAGGTGATTCAGCCTATATTGCAACTGAATCGAATGCCTGTGAAGTAGCTTGGTCGCCGTTGTATGTTTCAGGTTAAGCCACCCGTTTTTTATGAGTCTGTTTTTTTGTTCGCCTGGTGTCGCAATTTATATTTTTCGTCTTTACGGTGTTTGATGACATCGGTCATACCTGAGCCAATATGTTCCTCTCCGCGGCTTTTTGCCAATTGGACTTGCTTTTCCCGTTCAATAAAGCGTTTTCGTTGTAAATCGGTCTTGGTGTCGAAACAGTGGGGGCAGCTAACACCTTGGGTGTATTTTGCACTGCTTTTATCGCCCTCAGTAATGGGGAGCCGGCAAGCATGACACTGGTCGTAGTTGCCTTTTTCTAAGTCGTGGTTAACGCTCACCCTGTTATCAAACACAAAACATTCGCCTTCCCAAAGAGATGCTTCTTTGGGGACAGTTTCTAAATATTTAAGAATACCGCCCTGTAAGTGAAACACCTCGCTGAACCCTTGTTCTTTTAAGTAGGCTGTGGATTTTTCACAGCGAATACCGCCGGTACAAAACATGGCCACTTTTTTGTGCTGGTTTGGGTTTAAATTGTTTTTAACGTACTCAGGAAATTGGCGAAACGTGTCTGTTGCAGGATCAATTGCATTTTTAAACGTGCCAATGGCTGTTTCATAAGCATTTCGGGTATCAACGAGTACAATATCGGGGTCGCTGATGAGCGCATTCCAGTCTTCTGGCTTGACATAAGTGCCAACGACATGAGTTGGGTCAATCCCTTCAATGCCCATGGTGACAATTTCTTTCTTAAGTTTTACTCGGGTTCTATAAAAGGGCATTTTATCGTCGTAGGAAGATTTATGGCGTAAATCTGCAAGTCGTTTATCCGATTTTAGCCAGTCTAATAAAGCGTCTATAGCCGTTTGACTACCGGCAACCGTGCCATTGATGCCTTCCCTAGCTAATAAAAGTGTGCCTTTTATATTGTTTGCTAACATGAGGTCTAATAGTGGTTGGCGGATGCTCTGATAATCCTCGAGAATAACAAAATGGTATAGTGCAGCGATGACGACTTGAGACATAAACAAAGACCTTGTGCGCTGAATGCTGGATCGTAAATCCAGTGCATATCGAAAATATTTGGGTATTATATATAAAGGCATGATGATTAGGTAATATTTTCCGGATATAAGGCAGGGTAATAAGCGTGTTTGAAATAATTGGCCGATGGTTTGGAGGTCAGTCTGGACCGGCAGTATTGACGGCCATTTTTATCGCTGAGCGAGCAGGGCTGCCGATGGTGCGTGCACAGACAGCAGTTGCGGTGATGAGTCGTGGGTTAGAGGGTGATAGGTATTACTTGAAGACAGGGTATTGGGACCCTGTTGAGGGTTGTCAGGTCACGTTGATTTCAGAGCATGACCTTGAGAGAGCAGGACGTGGTCATTCGTTGGATTTTAGCCAAGGAAGCCATCGGCTAAACTTGGTGGTAAACGGTTTGAAAACCAAGCGATTAGAAGGGAAAACGTTTCAGATTGGAGAGGCTATTTTTGCTTACGATAAACCAAGACCACCTTGTGGTTACTTGAATCAAATTGAGGGCAGAGGTATGGCTAAAGCGTTGAGTTATAATAGCGGTGTGTGTTTACAGGTTAAGCAATCTGGCGCATTTTCTGTTGGAGACGAGGTGGTTATTTTATAGCGGCTGAGTTCAGTTTGGCAGCTTAAATTCAAAATAAATGATTTTGTGACTGATGATGGAGGGGATAAAATATGAAAACAATGACCTGTAGACAGCTTGGTGGTGCGTGTGAGAAAAAATTCCAAGCGGCTACTTTTGATGAGATTGCAGGTTTGAGCAAGCAGCATGGCATGGAAATGTTCCAAGAAAAAGATGCCGCCCACCTTGAAGCAATGAATACAATACAAGCACTGATGCAAGATCCAGAAGCGATGCAAGCTTGGTTTGAAAATAAGAAAAAAGAGTTTGATGCGCTCGCTGAAGACTAAATCTCACTATTAAATATTTGGAGTACCTCCTATCAAAATTAAAGGGTTAATATTACTGTGCATCGCTTTGCAGCCCTCTGTTTTTGCCAGTGCGGATGGCCTCCCTATATTGAGCCCGTCTATGCTGACTCAGCTCGGTTATCAGCAAACGGCCGTGTTTCTGCGTATTCCGGTGAAGATGAACACCGATTCCGGCGGAAGGTGAACACCTTCTCAGTCCTTAAGCATCGGTTTGTATTTTTTAACCCAGG
>JABHGC010000230.1 GCA_018672285.1 Methylococcales bacterium | reverse complement strand
GTCAATATAATCATGTTGAATATAGCGTCTATATACTTCAATACCTTGGTACTACTGGGATATAGCTATGGTGGTAATGTTTCCAATCAGCAAAACACCCTTTAAAGGTAACTTTTCGCCTCCTAAATGTTGGTAGATTTAATGCTTTGGCAGAAATGTCAGTGTGATACCACCGACGATCATTGAGATGATGCTGATACTAAATGCCAGCGTTACTTGATAAGACAGCAATGCACCTAGCCCACCTGTTAGTAGCAAAAACAATCCAGTCTTAATTCTATATACCCTCATGCCCTGCCCCAGTAGTAACGATTAGGCATGAACTATACCCTTTTTATTCAATATAATTAATCGCAGATATGCGTATCTATATGTTGAATGCTCGCATATATGCGAGTATAATACACCTATGTTATTTATCAAACCAAGGTGTAAAAAATGAAAATTTCAATTTTAGCAGTTCAATTAGTATCCGTTGCGTTTTTGTTCTCTCAATCAATGGCATCTGGCTTTGGTGGTTTGGCCGGGTTCGTTTTCGGATTTTTATACTTCTACGATGAAATTACTTCATAGTAAACGCTATTACTCTGGCCTTAAAGTCTGCATGTTACTACTGGGTTAAAAACCATGAAAAAAGCTATATATATATTTAAAAAAATATTATCTATTCAAGTTGAAATGGATGATATTGAAGCCAAACACCCTTATGTTCGTGATGAAAATTGTCCTGGTCAATCAAACCAACAAGCTAGAAAAGTGTTTCTGAGATTGGAAAAATCTCAGTCTAAGCAGCGCGACAATTTTTTAATGATGTTTGGTTTACCCGATGGCTGGCCAATCGAGCGTCTGGATGAGCTGTCTGCTTTGATTGGCCATGACACAGCTTATCTGTGGCTTGTAGGCGATGGCTGGGCTTAGTTGTGGAGTGATAAATCTGAGGAAGTCATAGAATAACTTCCCGTTACAACGGAGGGTAAGAGGTTTTCAGACCTAACCAAAGAAACCACTTTGCTTAGTATCATGTACAGCTCTAACTACGAGCATGATAGCAGCAAAAACGACAGCTATAGTGATGAGCCAGCTACCAACGAATGTGCTGACTGGCAAGTAGATAAATGCTATGCCTGTGGCCATCATACCAAAATAGAGCTTAGCAAACGTCCGTTGCTCACCTTTATAGGCGTTCACAGCAATAGATATACTCATTATCGCAATAAAAATAAAGACCATTTCAGGGTTCATGTGCAGCTCCTTGCAGTGTTTGAAGCCTTAGACTATTGAATTGATCAATAGTTGTCCATAAACATAATAATACCATCAACTACTGTTTTCTTTTGATTTTTGTTTTAGGTGATAGTAACTCTGCAAAACGCATTGCCTTTTCTGCTGTTGTATTAATTCCAGCTTTCTTTGCTGCATATACAGCTACTCGTTGCTGCATTTCACAAACTACAAGAGGTGGGATTGCTCTAAATGGTTCGCTGTGTCCTGTCCATTCATTAGCATAACTTCCTGAAAATTTCAGATTTGCACTTTCACATAGCTGTTTTGTTGCTTCAATATTGCTAATACCTGAAAGTATTGTCATTTCGTAATAGGTTTTTGCTACGTTCCAATCACTCATTTTATGCACCGTTGACTCATATATATGCGAGTATTATATGTGAGGTCATGGTGCTAATTCAATAGCTATTATTTATCTGCCAATGTCTGCTTGCAGTTGTGCTTGAACATTCGGTAGTGGCTTGCCCCTGGACAATTGATTGACGCTTTTTTCCATCACCGATACCAGCATTTTCTGTGATTTATCAGGGTCTAAATTTTGCTCCCTGGCTTGCTTCTTCGCCAGCGACAAAACAGGATATAAAGAGTTAAGCTCTGGGTGCTTGATAACAGCATCTTTAGGCTTCAAAGTTTTAACAGCATGTAGCAACTTACTCTCATGGTCTTTTTCAGTGGTCTTTTTATCTTCTTGTTCTGATATGACTGATTTTTGAATGCCAGTTAATTCGCGCTTTTTATCAGTTAGCTCTGACTCATACTCAAATGTACTTTTAGTTTCTGCCTGGGGCTTTAACTGATTGATAGATCGTTGGTGATAATCAATGTCATCTTTGACTTGTTTATACTCTTTATCGAGACCAGTAATTGCACCTTCAAGCCTGCGCCAGATAGCCTTTTCACTGGTTGTATCACTCACATCAAAAGATACTAAATCACGCTTACCACTGAGTGTGATTTCAGGCTCTAAAAACCCTGAATCAACTTCTATTTTAAAACCACCAAGTGTACCTACATCCTTGTGTTCACCGGCCTTTACAGACTTTACTTGTTCTATAAGAGCCTTGCCAGCTTCCGCTCGTTTATCGTATTTTTTACCATTGATAGTGGCCTCAAAATTATCGCCTTTGGTGTCTTTGCGATTGCTCATGTCTTCATCCATCGAGCTTAATTTTTTGGTAAAACTATCAATGCTTTTTTCATGCGATTTTAGCTGAGTAACAACCTGTCTTTGCTCATCAGTATGTGCGCCTTTAAGTCGCTCAAGTCGCTTAATGTCTTGCTCCAGACCGGCCATTTTTAGTACTTCTGGATTGCCTGAACTAATCGCTTTTGCCATTGCAAATTGGTCGGCATTACTGTTCAAGTCATCCATTGTGCGAATGCTTGTATCACCCGCCATTGCTTGATCTATGAACTTTTGCTTTGTCTCAAGTAACTGCCACATTGTCGAGTCAGTCGAACCTGTTGTTGCGTAGGCAACTACATCAACATTTTTGTTTTGATTGCCCTGGCGAATGATCCTACCGTTGCGCTGTTCTACATCGGCTGGTATCCAAGGTGCATCTAAATGGTGTAAAGCTGAAAGTCGCTTTTGAGCATTAACGCCAGTACCCATTGTGATACTGCTACCGATTAGAATTGAAACCTCACCTGAATTTATTTTTGAAAATAAATCGAGCTTCTCTTCTGATTTTTTGTGGTCTTGCATGAACGCAATTTCTTTGGCAGGTATGCCCCGATCAATCAATTCCTTTTTAATGGCACTGTACGCTGAAAACCCTCTGGTCTTCATCGACGCAGGTGTGCCAATGTCACTAAACACCATCTGGGCTGAGCCTTTGACGGGTTCAGTTTTACCCTCTTTATCCACATACTCATCGTTCCGAGTTTTTATCCAAGTCTTATGCACTTCATCAATCAGAAGGCTTAATTTTGAATTAGGGTCGGCTGGTAATTTTGGATCAACAAAGCGCATATCAACAGCAGCAAAACGACCATCAGTAATGACGGATGGCACTATGTCATCGCCCTTCTGAGGTGGCCTGTCACGGTTTTCAATAGCTTCTAGCCTATCGCCAAGTGTGCTTTGATAATTGCTGAGTGACTGTGTTTTAGGCGCTGCAATAATTCGCATTTTGCCACCATTAACATCAGGTCTTTGAACAACGCTACCAAGGTCACTTGACGTTACAACGTCTGCAACCTCACGAAACATTTGTGTTAGCTCTGGCAGGTTTTGAAACTTTGCAAACCTGGTTACTGGTTTGTAATCACCACTTGGTGTCATTTCCAAATTGCTGACAGTATCGCCAAACATCGCTGCCCAAGAGTCAAAATTTTGAATCTGTTTCTCTTTGAGAGCTTTAGGCTGTAAGAATTTTTGGATGGTATACATTTCACCCATTGTGTTTGTTACTGGCGTACCGCTGAGTAGTTGCAAACCACGGCCATTATTTTTCTCTTGTAAGTGCTGAGTTTTAACATACAAATCCCAAGCCCTGGCTGAACCATTGGGATCAATACCCTTAATGTCACTTTGGTTAGTGGCAAATGACACTTTCCTGAATTCTTGGGCTTCATCAACCACAACATTATCAATGCCAAGGTCTTCAAAATGAAGCCCCTGCCGATCCTGCTTTGCTGTTCTTTCAGTGAGCTTGTGTTGCTTCTGGTAAACGCGCTCTAACTGTCGAGCGAGCATTTTAGTTGTGAGTGAATCACCCTTGGTTTCTATTAATAGGTTTTCAAATTGCTTCACTTCTTTGTGAAGCAGCTTACCCTCAAACTCTGGTGATACTGGTATTTTACCAAAACCACTATGGGTGATAATGACTGCATCCCAATCTTTAGATTTCACTTTACCTAAGAACTGCTCACGCCTTTTTTTATCAAACTGAACCTCATCTGCAACCAAAATATCAGCCGCAGGATAGGCTTCAAGGTATTCCTTACTGAACTGTTTTAGCATGTGGTTAGGCACCACAAACATATTCTTTTTAGCCAAGCCAAGACGCTTCATTTCTTGAGCCGCAGCAATTGATTCGAGCGTTTTACCTGCGCCAACGGCATGTGCAATATAGGCATTACCTTCCTGAATTGTTCTCCAAGCAGCATCCTTTTGATGTTGTCTCAACTGATAAGCAGAAGACATACCTGGGAATGTCAGGTGACTACCATCATATTTTCGCACCTGAATATTGTTGTACTCATAGTTATATTTTTTAACTAATGTTTCACGCCTAACAGGATCACGATAAGCCCATTTTTCAAATGATGCTCGCATTTTCCTAGCTTTCTCTTGAGCTGCTTCTGTCGCCTTTGGATTGATAACAGCCTTTGTTTTACCATCACCAATGTTTACTGAGTCAAAAACTTTGAGTGACTTTGAGTTGAGTACAGCATCTAAAATTTCTTTAGTGCTTTTGCGTGACGTTGAATATGCACCAGCCTTTTTTTCTGATCGTTGGTAAGTGTCATCGAGGGCGTAGTGAGAGACCTCTGGTGTATGTGAAATTTTCAAAGGTGTTTGCAATACATCCTTTGAAAATTGACTGATCATTTCTTTTGGAATCCAAGGCGCACCCAGTCGCAAGCTTATTTCATCGTGTCGTAAATCTTTTGGCTGAACCTTTGCAAGTGCCTCAACATTTCGAGCATAGCTTTTATCAATGTCGGCAATGGCCTTTGCTTCATCCAATTTTTTTCTAACATTACCTGATAGGTATTTATCAGCAGTTTGCCATTGTTCACTTTGAGGGTTCTTGTAAATCAATTCACCAAGCTCTTGGAGTGTTTCTTTCTCCGTTAGTTTTGCTGCCTCTGAGATATTTTTAATATTGAGTTTGCCATCACGGTTTAGGGTATAGGCCATTGCATCAGCCGCAGTATCAATACTTGGCTGGCTTTGAATGTTTAAAACCTTCTGCGTAAAAACAGTACCCTTTTTAGCTTCGCTAGTTTGCTCATCATAATTTTCAATAGATGCTAATCGGTAAGCATCAGGGTCAGCTAGAATCGCATCGAGGTTTGGATTACGCTTACGGCCTGCTTTTGTGACGGTGTGTTTATTAATGGCACCATGTGTTTTAACAAAACTGTCATAGCTTTTATCGAGCTGTGACTGTGCCTTTTCTAAATCAAGTGAGTCATCTAAATTTGCGGCAAAAACATCGTGCAAGGCTTCTTTGACTGGCACAATGTCTTTAATGATATTGATTTGCTTTTGGTAGAGTCCTTCACCTTTACCTTTTTTGAGCTGAATTGCTTCGCCCTGCCCCTGTTCATTTACAGCATATAGCTCATCATCTTTAATGAAGTAAGCGCCAGGTTTTCTATTCTCTGAAAAACTGATTTTGTCAGCAGTACGTTGTAATTCATCATCGTTATTAAATGAAAGGTCAGGTGTTTTATCAGTCGATTTTGTATAGATATTTTTTGGCAGTTTGCTGATAACTTCACTTAATTTTTGATCAAGGTTGCCATCGAATTTTACGGTTAGCTCTGGGCCGAACCTACCTGAGTCCATTTCAAAATTGCCAATCACATGCTCAGGGTGGTTTTTAAAATACTCATTAACTTTTACATTGCCTGGAAATTTGAAATTGCCATATTTTACGGGTGACTCATCACTATTGATGTCTACAACGTCACGCCACTTCTCACCTGCTGCCTCTTGGCCTACTTCTCTTTTTTGCAAAAACAGAATGTCAGTTACAGTTTGAGTACCTGCATTTTTTTTGAATGTTGTTTCAGGCAAGCGGATTGCAGCAATTAAATCTGCACGATCTGCAATGTAGTCTCGCGCTTGGGTAGATTTTTTGTCCATTGTGCCTTTGCTAATGACGACCGCCATTATGCCGCCAGGTCTAACCCTGTCGATTGACTTTGCTGCAAAGTAGTCATGGATTTTAAATCGTTCTGCTCGATATTCAGGATCAGTTTTAATGGTTAGCTGATCGTATGGAGGATTTCCAATAGCCAAATCAAAGTAATCTTTTGGCAATTGAGTTTTAGTGAAGTCAGCTTCTTTAAAGTTAGAATCAGGATAAAGTGCCTGGGCAATTTTTGCACTCGTTGGGTCTAACTCAAACCCTGTATATTGTGACTTCTTCGACATTTCATTAGGCATCATGCCCTGAAAATGACCCGTACCGGCACCTGGGTCTAATATTTTTCCACCCTCGAATCCAAATTGGTCGAGAGCCTTATACATATTTTCAATGACTGGCTTTGGAGTGTAATGGGCATACAGTGTTGATTTTCGAGCTTCATGCCAATCACTTTCACTCAGTGTTTCTTTTAACTCTGAGCTAAGGTCTGACCAGCCTTCTTTGATGCGGTACTGGTTGGGTGGGAACATACCTTGTGCTAATTCAGTTGAACCCCACCCCGAATATTTAACCAGTTTATTTTGGTCGTCGCGAGTAACCTTTTTGCCATTGTCGATAGCCTGAATAATTTTAATGGCATCAATATTGTCGCGCGCTTTTTCTTTTGCTGAGCCTTGGCCTAATTCGCTAGTGATGGAATAATTACGGCTGGTTCGCTCTATTTCTGGTTCAGCAGTAGGCTCTTTTTCTTTGAGTAATTCTTTGTCGGCTTTATTTTTTTCACGCTGAGCTTTGTTATTAGCTTTAATTTCTGCCGCTCTAGCTTGTTCTTTTGCTTCACGGTCTTGGATTTTTTTTAGTTCAATAGCTTGCTGTTCTGCCAGTTCATTTTTAGACAGAAAGTTTATTTGGTCTTTAAAGTCTTTTGATTGGCTTTGAGCATATAGCCAGTGTGGGGTCGATACAATTGGTTTACCAGT
>JABHGC010000229.1 GCA_018672285.1 Methylococcales bacterium | reverse complement strand
GATTGTATTCATTCCTTAATCATGAACGTTTTTTCGCTTATCACTCCATTTCTTTAGGCTCACTTCTCACTGGAAATAACTCATCGCTTCAGACTCATTCCTCATTGGACAAGGCTTGTGCTTTCCTAATTTATGTGCGAGAGTATTATAAGAGAAACTGATGATATGCAGAAGACAGCAAAGTAAGACACAAGTTCACCTCATTCACCACGCCTCAGGCGAAAAGACGAAGACCAACTAAACGGCCACCTGACACTCAAACATTTTTTGGCGTAGGAACACGAACCACTTGATCACGAACGTAAACAGGCACAGCCAACTCATGAGACCAATCACCGCCTTGGCTGAACTGTTTCACAGCAAGAGCACAAACATCTTGAGCATGAACGTGGATACACTCAGTATAGACCTGGTTTTCAAAGCCTGAAAAGGCTTCTTCATATACCTGCCAACCATTGCCGACACAATGCCGTGTGGACACCTGGCTAAGCAATTCAACACTAGGCGTTGACACGTGCTCTCCTGACAAACACACCATCTCACCTTGTTGCACCTGATATTCAGCCCAGTACACCTGCGCCATTCGAGCATCGTTAGCCACAACCACATGATCACTTAAATTGAGTCGTTGCGCTTGCTTTGCCAATGCAGCCAAGGTTGAGACTGGAACAATCGGCAAGTCAGCACCCAATGCGACCCCTTGAGCCACACTGGCCGCGACTCGAAGACCGGTAAAACTACCTGGCCCACAAGCAAAAGCCAGCATATCTAAATCAGATAACGCACATTCCGCCTCAGCCAATACGGCCTCCATCATTGGGATCACTAATTTTGTATGTCTTCTAGGTGCAATTTCAAACTGCTCAACAATGTGATCATCCGAAGATAATGCGACAGAGCAACCCTCACTAGAGGTATCTATTGCCAATATTTTCACGATTCATAGCTCCAAATAAATACGATCTTTCTTTTGCGAATCAAAAAAACACGTAACATCTTCAACTCGCCGAGTACGACGCATCGTCGGCAAGCTATTCAAAAATTGTTTGCCGTAACTTTTTTGGTACGTTCTAGGGTCGCATAACATGAGCACCCCCCTATCTTGAACATCCCGAATCAAACGCCCAACACCCTGTTTTAACGCAATGACCGCTTGAGGGATTTGATGATGGAAAAAGGGGTTACCTCCTTTTTTACGCATAGACTCAATCATTGCTTGCTGAACAGGATCCCCAGGTGATGCAAAAGGCAGTTTATCAATAATAACGCAAGATAACGCCTCACCCCGCACATCCACCCCTTCCCAAAAACTGGCTGTACCCAACAAAACAGCATTACCCTTTTCTTTAAAGCGGTGAATTAATTCTGTTTTAGGCGCATCACCTTGAACCAACAACGGGTAATCACAGTAACCCTCCAACCATTCTGCCGCAAACCGTAATGCTTTATGGCTGGTGAACAGCATAAAAGTACGCCCTTTACAGGACTCAATCACTGGCAATGCTTTTTCTAGTAACACCTCATGGTAGTTCGAATCACTTGGATTTGGCATATCTTTGGGAATATACAACAAGGCTTGCCTAGAATAATTAAAGGGACTATCCCACTGTAGAGATTCAGGCTTGTCCAACCCTAGCTGTTTTGAAAAATGACTAAAGTCTTCATTCACCGCCAACGTTGCAGAGGTAAAAACCCAGGATGCCTGCATATTTTCCATGTGAGACTGGAATGTCTCCGCAATATTTAAAGGCGTTAAATGAATACGAAAACTGGTTCGGTATGTTTCAAACCAACGAACAAATTCAGATTGATTACCATCTAAAATGTAATTAAGCCGCGTCAGCATTTCTTTACAGCGCCCCCAGCAGCTTTCTAAACCTTTACTTCTCACTGAGGCCTCTTTGAGTAACTCTTCAAACCCAACAAGGGCCACTTTCACTCGTTGCAATTCTTCTTGTACTACCTCATCTTTTTCTAGTTCAACCCAAGACGCTCGCCTACCTGCATCGCCCATAGACAAACGCAAATCTTTGGATGTCGTCTCTAAACGGTCAGCCAATGCTTTAATATCGGCCATATCACCCGCTTCTTTGTGATACTCACTAATGGCATCATGCGTCAATTCTACAAACTGTCGACTGCTCAACGAAAAACCAAAAAAATTGGAGGCGATATCCGGTAGCTGGTGAGCTTCATCTAAAATAAAACAATCTGCAGAAGGCAACAGCTCACCAAAACCATCTTCCTTTAAGGTTAAGTCCGCACAAAACAAATGATGATTAATCACAACAATGTCAGCCGCTTGGGCCTGTCTTCTGGCTTGCACAACAAAGCATTTTTCGTAGCACGGGCAGTCCGCCCCCAAACAGTTATCGGTGGTTGAAGTCACTAAAGGCCAAATCCCTGCATCCTCTTCCACTTCTGACAGTTCGGATATATCTCCTCGCTGAGTTTCTTCACTCCATGCGCGTACGATCTCAAAATCATTGACTTGTTGCGGAGAGGCAAAGGCACCAGGATCATCTTGTAAAATGAGCTGCCGATATAAGCATAAGTAATTTGCACGCCCTTTCAACAATGCTGTTTTTAAAGGGGCTGCAATGGCTTTTCGAATGACCGGTAAGTCACTGAAAAAAAGTTGATCTTGTAAGTTTTTGGTTCCGGTAGAAACAATGATCCGCTTACCAGACAAGATGGCAGGAATGAGATAGGCAAATGTTTTACCAGTACCCGTACCCGCCTCAGAGATGAGGCAACCTTTTGATTCGATTGTTTGCTCAACCGCCAGAGCCATTTCAATTTGTTGTGGCCTTGGGGAAAAACCTGAAATCACTTCAGCTAAAGCACCTTCTGCACCCAGAAAATCAACCACGTCACCTTTTGGTGACTGTTCATCACTCACTTGGTAGTTCAGCTGTATCTGCAGACCACACTAATTTCGCTATTTTTTTAAAACGCGCAACAGACATTGCACCTCGTTTCTTTTTCCCTTCACTACTCTTAGCGGTATTCTCTAAAATCACTTCTCGCTCAGCCTCAAAAATTTCAACAGGCTCATATTCTGCGTTTAGAAGCAATAACACCACACTATCCCACTCTCGCTCAGTCGCAACCTGACCAATTCGCTGATTAGAATTATCATCATCTATAATCATGCGCCCCTTGATCTGTACTTTTTTACCCTCATTACCTTCACCAGAGCCAATAGCATCATAACTGAGGGACTGATCTTGAGTTAGGGTGAGTTGTAACAAGCGTGCTGCATCATTAAAAGCAATTTCATTGCTCATACCAGGAAGGGGTTTCCCCATCATTTTCAGATAGTTAGCAGCCAGCACACGGGCTTGAGATATGAGTGTATCAACATCATAAATACTCACAAAGCATTCTCTTTTAGGTCATTGTTATTGAGAAAAGAGCAGTATACCTCGCCAACAGAGCAACGACAACACAGCAGCCCTTGCACCCACGCAGCAATTGCGTATCCTTATAAGCAATGTTGCAAATAACCTAGGAATTTTGCAAACCACCACTTTGCCCAAGGGATTAATCTAGTGCCCATTACAACCGTTATTTTCCCCCTATTCGCGATACTCTTATCGATACTCGCTTACCACTTTCCAAGCATTTTCTCTCTTGGCAAACCGCACATTCAAACGCTTTTAATGCTCATTATGTTTTGTATGGGCCTCACTTTATCACTCAATGATTTTAAGCGAGTCATACACCGCAAAGCCGTGATCGCGCTGGGTGTGAGCTTACAATTTATCATCATGCCTTTATCCGCCTACCTAATCAGTAAAGGCCTGAACTTATCTCAAGAGCTGTTGATTGGCATGGTACTAGTGGGTAGTACTGCTGGCGGCACCGCCTCTAATGTGATTTGTTTTTTAGCTAAGGGCGATATTGCACTCTCGGTAACACTCACGCTCTGCTCGACCTTGCTCGCTGTTTTCTTAACCCCACTACTGACAACCCTCTACCTAGGCCAAACCATCGACATTGACGCCTGGGGAATGTTAAGCACGGTATTCTCTATCGTCGCCTTACCCGTTATATTAGGCGCAGCCATCAATATCCGCCTGAACAGCAAAATCGTTAAAATAAAACCTATCCTCCCACTCATTTCCATGCTGTTTATCAGCCTCATCATTGCCATTATCGTCTCCTTGACACACGATAAATTTTCAATGATTGGCCCGATGCTATTACTCGCCGTCATCTTACATAATGGCAGCGGACTCATACTTGGCTACCTTATTCCGCGAGCACTCAAACACGATGAAACCACTTGCAGAACGATAGCGATTGAAGTCGGTATGCAAAATTCTGGGCTAAGTATTTTACTGGCGTCTAAGCATTTCATGGCCACAGCAGCACTGCCTGGCGCAGTATTTAGCATTTGGCATAATATTTCAGGCTCAGTGCTTGCAAGCGCTTGGGGGCACTTTCACAAAATCAAAGGGTTAAAATGAAAATTATCTGCTGGAACGTCAATGGCATACGCGCTGTTGAGCGAAAAAAAGAGCTCGATAACCTGCTCACCAAACAACAGCCCGATATCATTTTATTCCAAGAAACCAAAGCATCTGCGGACAAACTTTCCAAAGATTTAACAGAAAGCGAGACGTTTTTACAGTTCTATCATGCCGCTGAAAAAGCAGGCTATTCCGGCACCTCTATTTGGGTCAGACGTTCACTTAACTTAGAGGTAAGCTGGACTACCGGCATGCCTAATTTTGAGGACACTGAAGGTCGCATTGCTCGTATTGATTTTAACAATACGGTTATTTTCGGTGTGTACTTTCCTAACGGTGGTAAGTCACCTGAAGCATGGACAGGAAAAATGCAATTTTATGCTAACTTCCTAGCACACGTTGACGCACTTAAAGCGGCAGGGAAACAAGTTATTTGGGCCGGAGATGTTAACTGTGCACACGAAGAAATTGATATTGCCAGGCCAAAAACCAATCAAAAATCCATCGGCTTCCTGCCTGAAGAGAGAGCTTGGGTATCCGAGGTCATTGATCATGGTTGGGTAGATACCTACCGTAAAAAGAACCCTGATACCGTAAAATATTCCTGGTGGCACATGATATCTAAAGCAAGAGAGCGGAATGTTGGCTGGAGGATTGACTACTTATTTGTCGATCAAGACACCTATCCAAACTTAACCTTCATTGACTATGACAATGACCAATTTGGCTCAGATCACTGCCCCATTGTTGCTGAGATTGACATGACGCTCTAACAGCATCCGCTGGGCTTATTTCCCTTGGCGCTTACGTGCTTCAGTGATAATGCGCCAATTTCGCAGCTGTAAACTACTTTGGCCTTCGGAAAAAGAGTTAGATTTTAACGCCAACTGCTCAGCCTGAACCCAGTTACTCTGTTGCAGTCGAATAAATGCCAATCGATTCCAAGCTAATGGGTCCTGAGGCTGAATTCTTACCGCTCGCTCAACCAATGCTGAAGACTTACTCAAGTCCCCCTTTCGCTGCTGCTCTAGCGCTTGTTTTAACAAGCTGGCAATCGCCGGGTGCACAATCGGCTTTGGCTTCGAATCCGTCACAGTGTTAACGCGAGGCTCAGCAATAGCGGCTACAACAGGCTTTTGTTTGATCGGCTTGGGCTTAACACTGATCGGCTTTGTCGGCCGAGACTCAACTTTAGACAGGGCAAAATCAGGTTTTGTCAAACAGCCCGACAGCATAATCAGAGCAATGATGAATGTAATTTTTTGTATGTTACCCATTATTCAAACCACCTATCAAACCAATCTGATTCTGATTTCTGCGCGCAAGGCGCCAACGCTTGAGGTTCACTCCCCACAACATATGGAAAGGTGACCTTTTCATCACATCCATCATCGACTTTCAAATGACGATTAGGATCAACAGCTACCCAGTGTACTGCTTCTGCAGAAGGCAATGCATAGCTTGAAATACCAACCTGTTGCATAATTCGCCCCCATATTTTTAGAGCGCCCCTAGCACCACTCAATTTCGTCGAACGATTATCATCAAAACCGACCCAGACCACACCGACTTTATCTCCACCAAAACCTGCAAACCAACTATCTCTCGCATCATTTGTTGTGCCGGTTTTTCCCGCCAAAGAGATTGAATCACTCACATAGCGGCGAACAGCTTTAGCACTGCCAAAGTCAATCACTGCCTGCATAGCTCTATTAATTAAAATCATTGGCGCTGTCTCAAACCGTTTTTCAATGGCTAAAGGGTATCGATTTAACGGCTGGTTATTGGCATCAAGCACAGAGCGTATTGACCTTAACGGCGCAAAAAAGCCACCACTGGCATATGTTTGATACATTTGAGCCACTTCATAAGGGCTCATTTCTAATGTGCCTAATAACATTGATGGGTAAGGTTTTATCGGCTTTATAACCCCTAACTTTCTTAAGCTTAAAATAACGGAATCGAGGCCTACATCCATGCCTAAGTGAACCGTCGCTAAATTGTAGGATTTTGCCAACGCTTCAAATAAAGGCACTTGCCCATGGGCTACGTTATCATAATTTTTTGGCGCCCATATAGAGCCATCAGAATTCTTAATCTCAACAGCCTGATCATTAATTAATGTGGTCAAGGTATAACGATCAGACTTCAATAGCGCACTCAAATACACGGCAGGCTTCACCAACGAACCAACAGCTCTAAACGCATCTAACGCGCGATTAAAGCCTTGATAACGCGGATTACGGCCACCAATCACGGCTAAGACTTCTCCCTCCTGAGGAGATACAACCATGACGGCACTCTGCAACTTACCTTTAGGTAATTTATATTGCGTCTCTAATATCCGCATTTCAGCTACAACGGCGTCTTCTGCTGCTTTTTGCACCACTGGAACAAGCGTTGTAAATATTTTTAAGCCGATGGTTTTTAAATCATCTTCACTATAGTCCCGCTTAAGCTGTCGCTTCACAACCGACATAAAGGCAGGATATCGAGACTGCGCCAATTGCTGGTTGATCTGCCTAGGAAGGCGCTTTGCTGCCGCTATCCGCGCCTGTTTTTGAGTGATAATGGATTGAGCGGCTAATAATTTCAGTACCACTGCTCTGCGTTTTTTCGCTTTTTGAGGGTGTTTTATGGGGTGAAAAGCTGATGGCCCTTTCACCATACCAACCAACATTGCCATATCCGCAATATCTAGCTGCTCTAACCTTCTGCCAAAATAATATTGACTGGCCAACTGAAAGCCATGAATCGCTCTAGCGCCATGCTGGCCTAAAAATACTTGATTACAGTACGCCTCGATAATGTCTTGTTTAGTGTAGTGCCACTCCATTAAGCCTGAATAGAGCACTTCATTGAATTTACGAGACAAACTACGCTCTCGTGTTAAGAAAAAGTTTTTAGCCAACTGTTGGGTTAACGTGCTGCCCCCTTGCACAATTCGCCCCGCCTGAACATTAGCCACTAACGCTCGACCCAAGCCCCTAATATCAACGCCCCAATGCTGAAAAAATCGCTTATCTTCGACTGCCACGAGCATATTCACAAAACGAGTGGGTATTTTAGCAAATGGCATCAAGAGGCGATCTTCGTATTGAGCAGGATGAATTTTACCTATTTCCTCTGGCTCTAAGCGCACAATATCCCAGGCCATTTGGCGGCCTGTATGGGTAATATTGGTAATATGGTCATTTTTAAATTGAATCTTTAACGGCAAAGAGGCTTCTTCTCCGTCCCAAAAACGGAACCCTCTCGTTTGCAACCAAAGGGTACTGCGGCTTTTTAAGTACTGACCGGGCTGGGTCACTTTGGCATTAGAGCGATAACCTAACCGCTTTAACACTTGAACCAATGCATTGGGTGATAGCGCCAAACCTTGGTATAACTCCAGCGGCTGTGCATAGACTCTGGCAGGCAAAGACCACCTGTTACCTGAAAATTTTTCTTGCACCACTGAGTCTAAATACACGGTGTACACGCTGAGGCTCAAAAAGCCAATCATGCCCGCCCATAAAAAGGTACGCCAGATTTTAGACCATATTGGTGAACGCTTACGCTGTTTTGAAGGAGAGTGAGCAGAGGCTTTTTTCTTGGTGGACACGGGTTTTTTACGCGTGCTTTTTTTCGTGCTGGCCTTTTTAGCGGTGGCTTTTTTCTTTACTGGCGGCTTTGCCATGAGCGCTTAAAAATCCCTTTAGTAGACCGCTCAAGATGCGGACTCTATAATATCCGTTATATCGGTGAGTTCTGCAATAGCTAGCACATTGAAAATCAATTCACGTAATTGAAAAGATTTCGTTTTGTCATTTTTACGCACCAGTTCAACAGCCTCATCAATCTCATTTGGCCTCAGTGCTTGCGCGAATGTTGCCGACAATTTAACCCACTTAAAAGCATGACCACTATCCCGAATACCTTGTAGATAAGCCTGCTTTTCAGGCATTGAAGCAAACTCACATTCTGCTTTGGCATTAAAGACCACTTTATCCAAAGCATCATCGTAGTCTTTACTCACGTAATACACCATCTCACAAGGCTGAGGCCGGTTCTCCTCCCCTTCAGCTGCCCGACTAATCTGTACTGTTTGCTGATAAATCATCGCGGTGACTGACGTCCGGTTTAAACAGCTCAAATCAAATATTTGCTTACTCGTTTGGAAAAAATCTGCCAGCTCGCCCACCTTATCTGGCACACCAAACAAATTCATGATGATAGACCCTGTGTGCGTGTCTTTTGCCAAGAACAGCGGCATGGTCTGAGTATTCTCACCACACATCGACTCATAGGTTCTAGATAAAACCTCGCTATGTAAATCATTCGTACACACCGACAATTTATGCTGGTTGGTCTCAATCAATTCCTGGAAAAACTTAGTAACACCCTCATCTCTAGTTTCAGGCACTCTAAATAACATAAAAGTCGTGGTCTGTTTTTTCTCGTCGGTAATCACTTTCATCAAGCGGTATGGCACTGTCGTGAGATTAAGGTTGGTTCGTTTTTTCTGTAATGAGACTAACCCCACTAGCAAGTCTTCTCCAACATCAATATCATAAATAACCTCTGGCACAACAACGCACAGCCCAAATACGGACAAATCACGCGTTTGCCCTGTTATTTTTTGCTCAGGCAATTGCAGCTCAACACTTATTTCAATGATAAACCGCATCTCACCTCGGCATTCTCTATAAGCAAGCTCAGTAAAGTGTGGCCGCACTAATTTATCACTATTTTCTTTGGTCGAACCATTAACAATATATTTACGGCCAAACCAATAGCTTAACTCGTCTTCCTTAGGCACCGCAGTATCAAATATTTTTTGCCCATACTCATCTTCTATTTGCGTCGTCACATCAACCACTAACCCAAACGCATTGAGCTCTTGCATTCGAGACAACATACGCTGCAAGTCTTCTGGAGATTTTTCACCAAACTGCGTATACACCGACTTTAATTTTCGTGTTTCAGGATCTGGCAGTACTTCGGTCACCCCAACAAGCTTAACCACACAGTACTCAGGTTGAGATAACGTAAAACGAATAAATTGCGACCACTGCTCTGGCGTCTCACATTCATTACTGGCCAGTGAGTTCAACTTAAAGGCAGTACTATCACCCGCCCGGTACATCGCAATGGTTAGCTCTGGCTCAGAAACAATGGATTTAATCCTATGAGACAGCGTAAAGGGTGACATATCAAAGCCTTCCTCCCGCCGAAAATGATGCATTAAATACGCATTTCCTAAGCTGCGACCAAACAACTGAACATAAGGCTTGCCCTTTTTTGATGTCGCCAAATAGATCGGTATCTGAGACATGTTATCGCAATACATTTTTTCTAATAAAACCGCCACTTGGGTATCACAGTCATCATCTGCACAATATTTATTACGGGCGCTGTATTTTTTAATAATGCTTTTCATGAATAGTTTGTATTCTTGAACATCATCATAATCGTCTTGTAATACCATTTTCAGGTACATTTTTTCATTCTTTTCTTCCACGCCCAGCACTTTGAATGGCACTTCGTTCAAGCTGACATGAGTACTCTCTTCTTTTAAGCGTGTGAATTGCACGGAAACATTGGCATTTTCTTCGATTTCAAAAACTTCAGGAATCACCACAAACATGCCACCGGGAGATAAGTCTTTGGTGTTGGCAGTCACGCTCCCTAAATCTGTACGAATCTGAATTTTAGTCGCGTATTTAAGCCGACTTTCTTGTCGCTTAAAGTAATGCCCTAGCGTGATACGGTCAGGTGTATAGGTGACTTCTCGGTCTTTTTTACTCTTCATCGCCCCAATAACAGCAGGCTTTTGTCCAGAAGCGGTTGTTTGCTGCTTTTGCTGGCGTTTGAGCTTAGCGTCCTGTTTGGCTCTTTTTTGAGCCTTTAACGTATGCTCAGCATTAATCACCGCTTCGTAGATTCCAACAGTAAATACACCACTGGACTCTTTCATCATGGTTTTATAGATCTTTAACGACTTATCATCCAAGTAAAACAAACGACCTTGATAACGGTAGCGTTTACACTCAGTATCCACCCTTTCCCGCATATCAATATTCAACTGGCAGGCTTTAGTGAGTCTTTTTTCTTCCATCCGGCCTAAAAATTTAAAGGAAATAGAATCACTGAGTACCATCTCAGTGATTAATCCTTTTTCACCACCGGCACCTTCTGCTCGGTAATGGTTTATTCGGATACCAGTATCATCCCCGGTTGGATTTTCTTCTTTTGCCATATCTACGATTGCTCTCGCCCTAAGTGACGCTTACCTTTGCGCCGATCACCTATTAAACGCCGTTGAAACCAACAAAATACAGAACACTCAGCGCCCGAAAGCCCTGTCATGATATAATTCAATAAACTTTCGTCACGCATAATCATAATCATGTGATTTTCAATATCAGACAAACCGCAAAACAAGACTCGGTCACCCGATTGCAGCAGTGTATGTTCATCCGGTAATAAAATATTTTCATCTTCACGACACAGTAATAACGGAATACAGTTCATCTCTTGTTCGCGTGCCCTTGGATCCTTCATCAACACATCTATTGAAATTTTTCGGCCAAACTTAAGTGCCTTTTCAATTGCCGGGGAATAATCAGCATCAATTTCTAACCGCCACAAGCTTGGAACAATATCGCCCACCACCGCACAAATTCGACTAATTAAAATATTGGTCCAGTCATTATCTTCGACACAAGCAAGTGCAAAGAATTCTGTCAACAATGGAATGGTAAGCAACATTCTAATTTTTCGGGCAATAATTTCGCCTGGCTGCATAATCAAATCTGCATCAACCGCATCAAAAAGAATCTGGTTAGCCCGTTTATTTTGCCGTGCAATCACAAATAAATTTTCATTTAATCCATGCGCGGTCATAATAATAGACAGGTTATTAGAGTCATCATCTGTCCCGGCCACAATGCCTACCGCAGACTGAATATTAGCCTGTATCAACGTATGTACTTCAGTCCCCTCACCGATAACACATGGGTCGTCACACCCCTCTAGCCTGGCATGATCAATTTCAATAATGACAACTCGAATACCCGCTTTTTTTAGCTCACTGTAAATGGCCCGCCCAAACCGACCAAAACCACACAACACCCACATGCCACCTGGCGGATATGGAGGATCAGATAACTCTGTATCAGGAACACCTGTCAGCCAATCATATAATAAATACAACGCTGGAGAGTGCAGCGACATTCCCACCATCTCAGCAAATGAGTGATATGGGTCTACAATGACATCGGTGCCGAATGAGGCCATATTCCGCTCAACATCATCTGAGTCAGCCCGACAAATAACCTTAACATCGGGTTTTAAAAGCTTGGCTGAAATAGCAATCTTTAGATTCACCGCATTCAGCGGCGTTAAAGCGATAATACCTCGACATTCTTCATGCTTTAACCCGGCTGATACCAGGTTCGCAGGCAGTGTGGCATCCGCACTAATTGCAGGTACCGTAGCCCCATAACTTTTCAGTGACATGGCACTGATTTTATCCTCGTTAGTATCCATCACCACAGCGCGAATATTCCGCTCTGTAAGGGCTTTCACCATTGCTCGACCAGTATCACCGTACCCTAGAACGATATAAAAAGGCTCACAAATTCGCTTCACTGCCCGGCTAAAAGAATACTCAGAGCTGGCCTTTCTAAAAGAGGGGTCTTGTATTAAGGATAAAATGGTACCGATGGCGTAAAACCATGCAATCACTGTCGTATAGATAGTGACAATCATCCAGGCACGCTGACCAAAGGTTAACTCAAAAGGAATTTCTCCAAAACCGATGGTTGTTGCCGTAAAACTCACCACATAAAAGGCGTGAAAAAACGTCATGTAGACCGTATTACCGTCTGCATCCATCCCTGGCACTAAAACCAAACCCAGAATGGCAACAGAGTAAGCCACTAACAAGACCATGAGTGGCTGTCGCATTCGTTTAAAAATCAAAAAAATGACATTGATTTTATCACGGTCAATTTTCGGCTTTTCTACTTCGTACACAGGTTCAGGCAGCCCAAAGCGCTCAGAGAGCCATGTACCCTCAGAGTCTAATCTCACCAGTTTTGATAAGCGTTGCTTAACCCACAACAATAAAGTCTTTTTAGTAGCAGCCATGGTTTTACTAAGTTACCGCCTCAAAATGGCTGTTTCAATCAGGAGCAGAGTCACAGACACCAGGTTGGCCAACAGCGCCCCACCCGACAACGACACAATACTCGTAATCGTTTCAGTTGCGAGCCCTCCTCCTACCGCTTCTGTTGCAAACCCCCAAATAATCGCGGCAACAATCAACTGTAAATCCGCAACCAAACTACTTGCCAGTAACAGCGTCCCCATTGAAGAGCGATCACCAAACTTCAAAATAGTGGCGGCAAGACTCACGACTAAAGCGGCAAAAAATTCATAGATATTGTGATGCAGAGGATTATCAATATCCCCTAAGAAGAAACCAAAGTTTAACGTTAGTGCTAAAACGATAAAAAAGGAAAAGACAACTTTTTCTAAATTCATGACAACCCCAACCAGATCAGATTTTTATGACACAAAAAGGTAAGCAGTCATCATTCGAGTGAATTGACGAACTGCCATCTTAAGCATCTGTTCTTATAGTTGAAGTATAGAAGGCAAGCGGGGTTTCTGCGAGAGAGAAAACACTACCAAGGCATAAAGGAGTTCATAAACGTCATTGGGCGAGAAACACTTTGATTCATCAAGCCAATATCATTCCGCATTTGAGTGGTTGCCAAGGTCATTTGTTGCAACGAATCTCTCATAGAATCAATATTATAGAGCATTGGCTCTAAGGTTTCGATATGACCTGAGATCTGTGACATGTTCATCGAAACATGCGCCACGTTTTTTGACATTGAGTCCATCGACCCTGAAACATCGTTAATATTGGTTGTCATGCTCTCCATATTAACGTGCACGGTATCAGCCATAAAATGGATATCATTGGTTAAATTGTAAATCAGGTAAAAACCGTAAGACGCCAGAATAATAAACGCAAACAAGGAAGGATAAATAACAAGCTCCCAACGCCGAGCACTCATTTCAAAGCTTTGAGCAAGTCGGTCAAGGCATTCAGCACTACTTTTAGATGCCGAGTCATTATTTAAAACAGAATTTTGTTGGTATCCTGGAGCGCTCTGAGGTGAGCTTAAATCCTTCTGCGACATTCGATTACCCTATAAAGCACTTACAACATAAGAAAGCGGACATATTATTATTATCACTACCAGCCAAAACCAGTAATATTACCCACGCCACCCAGTATATCAAACATTTGAGTAATGTCTTTAGAAATCCCCCGATGCAGCACGGCTCATAATGTCTTGAATCATTGTTTTCACTTTAATCGCCTCTTGTTTTAGCCCTTCAGGCAATGGCTTACCTCCGTATATCATCATATCCATATTCAGTGCATACAACCAAAGTCGGCCTGTTTTATCTTCAATTAAAGTCACTCTACAAGGCAAATTTGCCGCAAATGCATCACTATGATCCAACATTTTTGCAGCCGTTAACGCATTACACATCATGAAAATTTTGATATAGCGGAATTTTTCGCCTGTCATTGCCGCCACTTGAAGGTACAACGGTAGCTCTGCAACCACTTGCAAGTTGTGCTCATTGGCGACCACTTTCATGGTCTCCTCAACATCCTCTGCCGTAATCCCCTCTTCAACTGGGTAGCGCCAAGTATTGGCCTCAACAATGCTTTGGTTTTGCCAAATTTTTTGTGCAAATGACCAATACACCCCTTTCGCACTAGGATCCATTTTCTGATCAAATTGATAGAGTTTAATGCCTACAAAACCCAGCCCAAGCAAGCTTAGAACAGACCACAACAACAATATACGCTTTAGCATTCCATAGCTCCCAGCCTTCTTACCCATTGGCACTTATTCATAAAGCCGCTATTTTACCACGTCTCGAAGGCTCGGTAACTGCTCTAATAATTGCTGTGCACGCTGAGCATCAATCCGCCACAGCACATCCAAAGTAAATTTTGCAGATTGGGTTTTATTTTCCCGGACAAAACGCACAATGGCTTCAGCATAAACAATGGCCGCTTGCTCTGTTCTCCCTTGGTAGTAATAAACATTAGCCAACTCACCAAAAAGATCTCCTGAGTTTGGGAATTGCTTGACCAACTCGATATAAAGAGTCTCCGCTTTCTTGTACTCTTTTTGCCAAAATGCCGCTCTCGCTAACGCTATTCTCGACGAAGCTTGCTGCAAAATTTCTGCGCCTTGCGGCTCAACAGCCGCGGCAGGCAATTGCTTCGCAGGATCAATCATGCCATGTGGTAGCATCTGCTGTCTCGGCAAGACCGCAGGCAAAGCTGGTTCAGCGATAACCGGAGCCTGGCCCACGACAGACTCAGCACTACCTTGTTGAGAAGACCTTTTTGGGGACCACTGTGCCCCAGGGAAATCTGCAGAGGGTGAGCGCAATAATTCTGGCGGCTGCACACTATAACTGTTTGGGATATAACGATGCTTATCAATCCCGTTCACCTCAGGTGCCACCTTCTTACCATGAGACATAACCTGGCTTGTCGTACTAGCAGGTAAATGTGATGGCATTTCAGGCGACATCGTCGCTGAAGGGGAAACAACCGGTGACTGAGGCTGGGGCTGAGGCTGAGGCTGAGGCTGAGGATGAGACTGAAAAATCATTTCCCCTGGTAACGGCGACACAGGCAAATTTTTAACCTCATCATCTGCCGGCGTGGCCGCGCCGGCAACGTCCACTTTCTCCGTTTCAGGCTTAACCTCGTCAACCACGGGTAACTGATATGACTCAGTAGCTTGCTCTTCCTCAGCAGGACGAAACGAATATTGCTGAAAAGATTGTTTTGGCGCTTTAAGCTCAGGCGTTTTTTCTACTTTCACCTCAACATCTACAGCACCTGTTCCAGTGGGAGCTGCCTTCTTCAATTCGATTGGCGAGATCGGCTCTATTTTTTTAGCGGGCGCACTTGAATCAAAAACTGACAATATTTTTTGTAATGTCACATCATCAAATAAATCGTTATAAAAGTAGATACCTGATGCAACAAACACCACAACAGAAAGCATTATCAAACGACGTAACAGCCAATGAATCATAATTCACCTGATTTATCATCACTCAGAAAAACTTGGCGCAACTCAACCCCTTATTACTATTTTAGATGCTATGAATGAGCCATGCACAAAAAAATCACACTCTGCCTTAAAAAACCTCCCTACCTCATCAGAAATAGAGACCTTTCTGTAAGACAAAAAAAATGGCAGAGACCTAAGTCACTACCATTTTTCTAATTTAAGGCTTTTTCAAGCCATTAAATTATCTACCTTACTTAGCAGCAGGCGCTTGTGGTGCAGGCGCTTGTGGTGCTTGAGGTGGCATTGGAGGGTAGCCATAAGGAGCAGGACCATACCCTTGTGGTGGATAACCATAGCCGTTGTAGCCGTTATAGCCATTGTAGCCATATCCACGCCAGTTGTTATTGCTGTTGCCACGAGCATTTCCGTTACCACGTGCACGACCAGTCATGTTGAAGTTGAAATCGCCATCAGCGCTTCCGTCTCCAGAACCAGTACCGTTACCAGTACCGTTGCCATAGCCATTACCATAACCATTGTTATAACTATTGTTGTTCCAAGGACCCCAGTTTCCGCCATCCCATGGACCATTCCAAGCTTGAGCAGATTGAGCTACAAATGCAGATGCACCAGCTAATGCTGCAACAGCGAGTAATTTTGCTAATTTCATTAACGTCTCCTTTTAGTAATAATTCTAGGATTCACCTAGTCTTTATTCACAGCCACTATAACCAACTATTGTCGCTGCAAATTATCCAAATATTCTCGGATAATTCTTTTCATCAGTATTTACTTACAAAAGAGTATAGTCGAATAATTCTCTTGCAAAGTACCAATGTTATAATACTTTTTAATACAGGTCATAAGCGTAAGGACTGACATAATAATCAGTACTAGATTGATCTACGACCATTGGGTTGTATGAGTACTGTGGCTCCGACACTTGATACACTCTAGCCCGGCGCTCACCCTGAAGAGGATAGGCTGAACTCTGGTAATATCGGTTATCGTAACCAGATGTATATTGTGGGTATGACGCTTGGGCCGACTGATATTCTGTATACTGCTGATTCACACGAAAACCATTCGCATCCGTTACTTGATAGCTATTCACGCTTGGGTAGCGATATTTTACAGTGTCTCGTCTATACCCTGGTGTGTAGTAAGATGCTTGGCGTGGACGACTAAAATCATAGTTGCCCCAAGGCCGGTGACTAACACGCTTCTTTTGCGCGGAATTCCAAACCCATTGATTTTCTTCTTGCTGTAATTTTGGAGATTCATACTGGTGAAAGGCTGGCTTATCAAAGCGGGCATCAGGGCGATACACTAATTGGTTGGCATGATGCTTAGCAGCAATGGGGTCAACAGGCTTACTCCAGGCGAAAGACTCCGCACTAGAAACACACAATAACCCTATAAACGAGACACGACAAAATACTGCGATGCGTCCTTTCATTATTATTATCCTTGTTATTATTATTATAGTGCGACTTTGACATTGCCTGACTACTTGGCTTCGACTACATCGCTTAACTAGAAAATGATACAAAGCTCTATACAAAGCTCGTTAACCACTGCCTGTTAACTTTTCAATTATTATGTAAATAATCTATCATCATCCCAGACACTTTGGCTAGTATTTTTTTCACTTTTTTCAAGTTAACCACCTGAAATAAACGCAAAAAAAAAGCACTTACCTTTCAGTAAGTGCTTATCATTATTTCGCAATATTCAAAGGTTGAATTACGCTTCCGCTTTAACCTCTTTTTCAGCAGCTAATTGCTCAGGTGTTTTAAGCGCATTCGCAACTTCTTTCACCGATTCAGACGCTTCAACACAACCCAATGGAATCACAATCAAAGTTAACGCTGTGGACACGAACACACCCGCAGCTAATGAGATCGCCATACCCTGGAAAATCGGGTCAGTAATGATGGTTGCAGAACCTGCAATCAACGCCAAAGCGGTAATCACGATAGGCCGGGTACGAGTGGTACAAGCCATAATTACCGACTCCCTTACCGACATCCCACCTGCGACTGCATGCGCTGAGAAATCCACCAAGAGAATAGAGTTCCTCACAATAATCCCCGCCAGTGCAATCCAACCAATCATAGACGTTGCCGTAAATGCAGCGCCCATTATGGCGTGGGCAGGAATGATACCTAAGAGGGTGAGCGGAATTGGCGCCATAATCAAACCAGGCACTCTAAAGTTACCAAACTCCCATACAACCAGGATATAGATCAGCACCATGGCAATCATGAATGCCCCACCCATATCACGGAAGGTCTCATAAGTCACTGTCCACTCACCAGCCCACTCAAATGCATACGCATTTTCATTAGGTGGCGCACCATACCAAGAACATGAGTCGGCACCACCAAAGATGGTACATTCAACCTCATTACCCATTGGATCAATCATACCCTCTATCGCAGCATTCACCTCGAACATTGAATACACAGGTGCCGCTAACTCACCATCGGCATTACCCGCAGAATCACCAACCACATACTCAATAGGTCGTAAATCTTTATGGTAAATAACAGGGTCATGAACCACTTTAGAAAAGGTACCAAGCTCTATCAGGGGAACAGTAGTACCCGCTGCAGACATCACAGGCAAGTCATACAGGCGAGACATATCTGAACGAACTGAGATAGGCACTTGCATCACAATTTTAGTAGGTTCCAACACAGAGGCTTTCTTGATATCCCCTAGAGCAAAACCACCCATTGCCATTGCTAAGTTGCGATTAATCGCATCCACAGTAATACCACGCCTAACCGCTTTCTCAGTATCCACCTCGAAGCGCCAGTAGTCATATTCATCTTGGATATAGTTATCAACATCCGCTAGCGTCTCGGCACCTGCAAATTTAGCCGTTAACTGCTGTGCAAATTTACGACGCTCAACAGCATCCGGACCATGAACTTCTGCTGCAACTGATTGCAACACAGGAGGCCCTGGTGGCATCTCAACCACCGAGAACTTAGCACCCTTCAAGTTTGAATCTGCAGCAACAATCGCCGCCACCATGGCACGCGTTTTAAGCGCCAACTCATGGCTGGTTACACTACGATCATGCTTACCACGAAGCTGCACTTGAACTTCAGCCTGCCAAGGTTGCTGACGTAAATAGTAATGCCGGACCATACCGTTAAAATCGAATGGTCTTGCTGTACCTACGTATGCCTGAACCGCTTCAACACAATGTGTACCAGAGTGCTCATTTAGCTCATAACAGCCTTCATCTTTTAAGCCTTTAAGACCTTCAGATACCGCCGTTGCAAAGTTCCATGTATCCGCCAAAGGTGTGCCTTCTGGCATATCGATCACAACACTGAACTCAGGCTTGTTATCGAGCGGCAACATTTTCACTTCAACCATTTGGAAATAAAACATGGATAAAGCAGCCATAAACGAACCCCACATGCCTAACTTGAACATGCGACGCTTAGCAGCGCTATCGATTAATGGCTCTAAAATACGACGGAATACTCTCTCCAGTTTTTCAGACTCTTTATGCTCTCGCTTACCCGCTTTCTTCAAATAAGCAAAAGTAGGCTTATAACGAACCGCCAACCAAGGCGTGAACACAAATGCCGCCAACAATGAGAACAACATAGCCACCGAGCCTAATGCCGGAATTGGCATCATATATGGCCCCATCATACCTCGCACCATACCCATCGGTAATAATGCCGCGATAACTGCAAAGGTTGCCAAGATGGTAGGGTTGCCCACCTCTCTTACCGCATCCACCGCAGTATCAATATCGGTTGAACCGTTCTCCAGCCAACGCCGATAGATATTCTCGACCACCACAATGGCGTCATCCACCAGGATCCCGATAGAGAAAATGAGCGCAAACAAACTCACCCTATCAATCGTAAAGCCCATAATGAAGGCTAAAAAGATCGTGAATAAAACAACCACAGGGATAATCAAGAAAACCACAAGCGCAGGTTTCATCGAACGGAATGCCCACCAGACCAACAGAACAACAAAGAAAGTTGCTTTAAACAACTTGAAGATCAACTCATCCACTTTGTCGTTAGCCGTTTGGCCATAGTTACGCGTAATATCGACGCCGATATTGCCAGGGATTAGCGTCCCCGGGGTATCAGCATTTCCTCTTAACTCATCCAGTTTCTCGATCACTTCATTAGCAACAGAAACACCGTTAGACCCAAATTGCTTTGCAATCGCAATGGTCACCGCTGGCATCCCTTCAGGTGTTTTTGCTCTCGCTTCATCTTTATCAATGGTGTAATCGTATGCACCACCGGTATAGAACGTCACCGTATTTTTGGTTTCGCTTGGCTCTTCAGCCACGCTTGCAATATCCCGGACATATACAGGAACACTGCCTTTAGAACCAATCACTAAGTTACGAATGTCTTCAGCACTTTTCAAAAACTTACCGACATTCACCACCATGCTGGCGCCGCCAGAAACAACAGATCCTGTTACCATTTCTGAGTTTGCCGTTTGAATCGTTTGCGCCACTTGATCCAGTGTTACACCGTAACTCGATAATTTCGCTGGATGCACTTCAATTCGAACCTGCTCTGCTCGACCACCAACAATAAACACTTCACCTGTGTTTTTAACTTGCTTCAGGCTCTGCTGAACATCCAATGCAACCTGCCGGATAATGCCATCATCCACATC
>JABHGC010000228.1 GCA_018672285.1 Methylococcales bacterium | reverse complement strand
TTCGGATTCGTTACAGGATCACCAAACATATCCAAAAACACAGAGCGCAGGAATTGGTCGGCCAATTCGATGGCTTGTTGGCGTTTTCGGCGGATGGCGTCCGCTTTGTCGAGAATGGCGGCGATGCGTTTTTGTTCAGGGAGGGGTGGGAGAGGGATTTTACTTCCACAAATAATTCTATCAGAAACGGCTGGGTAATTTGCACCAGTTGCTTTCGATATCATATCTGATATAAATAACTTGGTTTGAACCCAATAAAAAAGGTACTTTGCATCTAACGTTGTTGAATTGGCTCTAAGTACACAATATCCTGTAGAAGCAGTCGCATTACTGAGTAAACTTGGGATAATTGCTACTCCATTCAGATTTGGTCTTACCGTGGAAACTAAAACATCATTTTCGTTTACAAGTTGGCGTGCACGACTTGGAGCGTTAGTAGTAGATAAATTTGGAATATTTTTTAAATTGAGCTTCTTTTTATCTTTATCTATTGAGCTTAAATCAATGTAATCAAAATTAGATTCATTTGCTGATTTACTTGGGTTCCAAGTTTTAATTTTCTCAATATTGTCACCTATAGGTGAAAATGACCAACTCACAACATCCCCTCCAATTCATCCAAATCTGTTATAATCTCATTCTCTAACGCCTTCAACCGTCCTAAGATTTCTTTCGGCGGATCATACGCCTCCTCTTCATACGGCACCTCTTTATATCGATTAATCGACAAATCGTATTTATTCCCCCGAATCTCATCCGCATTCACCCAAAAACATTTAGCCGTTTTGTCATTTTTATCCGTATCAGCAACGGTCTTATCCCGTGCTCGCCATTGTGCTAACACATCGGGTAAATCGTCCTGTTCAATCTTATCGCGCTTATCATCCAGCGAATAACCATCATTCTCCACGTCATAAAACCACACATGGTCGGTCTGGCCGCCTTTGGTGAAAATCACAATAGCGGTAGATACCCCCGCATAAGGTTTAAAAACACCACTAGGTAAAGATATAATACCCTCAAGCTGATTATCATCCACCAAGGTTTTACGCAAACTTTGATGTGCTTTACTGGAACCAAACAATACGCCATCTGGCACGATGGTCGCCGAACGGCCACCGAGTTTCAGCATGCGTAGAATCAGCGCCATAAATAGCAACTCAGTCTTCTTTGTTTTCACCATGCGTAAAATAGCAGGATCTACATCATCGGCATCCAACATACCTTTGAACGGTGGATTGGCCAGTACCAGGTCAAAGGCATTTTCTGCGGCATTGGGGAATTTTTCGGGAAAACCTTGGCTCAGGGTATCTTGATAGTGAATATCGGGGTCTTCTGCACCATGCATAACAAGATTCATCGCAGCTATTCGCAGCATCGTGGCATCAAAATCAAAGCCATGAAACATGCTTTGGCGTAAATGCTGCCAATGCTCAGGTTCTAGTAAATCTCCGGTATACGTAGTTTGCTGAACAACCTTACCCTCATCCGTTTCTACCTCGTCTTTAATCGTGCCCACTTCAGAGGAATATTTTTCCATAATATATTCCAGGCTAGAAATTAAAAATCCTGCGGTGCCACAGGCAGGATCGGCAATCCGTTCGTCAATCTCGGGGTCAAGCAAGCCTACCATCATCTTAATGATGTGCCGAGGCGTTCTAAATTGGCCATTGATGCCTGCGGTGGTTAATTTGGATAATAAATACTCGTACAAATCACCCTTGGTATCTCCTTGCTCTAATGGCAAGTTATTAATCATGTGGATCGCTTTCATCAAAAGGCTGGGCTTTTGAATCATGAGCTGTGCATCCTTCATGTAATCACCGAAACGGGTATCCGCAGCATGGCGACTAAAATGGGGGAAGACTTCATCCCGCACAATTTTTAATAATGCATCGGCATCTTCAATATGACGAAAATTCGACCAGCGAATAGATTGCTCATCTTGGCTAAAACGCTGAGTGAACTCTTTTTTAGTGCGCTTGGCACGTTTTTCATCCCGCGTTTCATTGATGTCCAACATTCGTGAGAACATTAAGAAGGTGATTTGCTCAATCACCGTTAACGGGTTGGTGATGCCCCCTTGCCAAAATTCTAACCAAAGTTTATCGATTTTGCTTTTTAGTGATCCGGTAATCATGGGTGTTTGTTATCTCCATCGGTGTCTTTTTTCGCAACAGGGCCAAAACTGTCGATAATATCGATCAGTTCATCCGCTTGGCTGTCATCCGTGATCAACGCATCGAATCCACCGCTGTCGATTAAGGTAAAGGGGGCTTCATACAGCGCATCAATTTCAATCGCACCATATTTGGCAATGTGGTTTTGTAGCATGTTTAAAAAACGAACCTGTTTCGCATTCAAGCTGGGGTAGTCTTGTACAAACTGTGCAAAACGCTGATTTACCGCACTCACCTCCATACCAACAATATTGCGTAATATTTGGTCGAGTCCTTGGGCAGAAGGATAGAATTGTTTTAATTCAGCAAAATCCACATTGGGGTGCTGGGTATGCACCAGAGCATTAAGTTGCGCTAACTCTTGATCAGTGACCGCTTCACCTTGGCGAATTTTGATTAAAATGGGGTCTTGGTTAAACAACTCATTCAGTGCAGATTCCACTTGCTTCTCATAGGCTTTTAGGTCAACGGCTTTCAGATGGGTAGTTTGCTGCTCTGTTTCAATGTCACCATCTTTAATGTCTGTAACAGGCACTGGAACAGTTTCTTGACCGGTTGACTCTTTATAACGCATGACATCACGCAAGTTGACCCTAGCTTCCTCAAGCTCAATCAATCCTGCATCATCCCAAAACGAAAGTTCTCTCGCTTGTTTGATGATATCGGCTTTTGCACGCACCTGGTTCAAACGCATCTGTAAGTTGTGCAGCCAATGAATCACATCACTTCGCAAATCATTGAACTGGTTGGTGTTGTTTAATTTGGCCTGAATGATCTGGGTCATCAGCAAATCAAATTGATAGGCGTCACTGTATCCCCTCACATCTATCCACTGCATGAGCGGAGCAATTTCTGTTTCTAATGCGGTAACGGTATTCGGTGAAAATTGTCGAATGGTATCCAAATCACCTAATTGTCTTTTTTCCCGCCATTTATCTCTCACCGCAATGGTCTTGTCATTCAGTTGATTGATGGTTTGTACGATCCAATTGGCCAATAGCTCAAATAAGTCGACTTCCCCTTTCTGTAAACTTTCCTGTGCAAGCTGCAAGCGTGTTTCAAATAATCGCTGCATCAATGGCTTGCTTTGACTGATTTCCACTTCCCGTTGTTTCGCGCCATGGTATTCCACCACTCCCCAATGATCAAAGA
>JABHGC010000180.1 GCA_018672285.1 Methylococcales bacterium | reverse complement strand
TACCCACCATCAAGCCTATTGCTATCACATGAATGGTTAACCATTCCAGCTGCAGCTCATGCGCCCAAGCTTTAACCTCTGCAATCGTTTTTTGGTTTTGTGCAACAGCGACATCAGGGCTATCTTGCTTGTGGTTCACCACCAACAATACTTCGACATGGCCATTCGGGCAGTGACACTGCGAGAGTGAGCGCAACGTAAGTAACACTTCAGGCTCATCATAACAAGGGATCACAACCGTCATGCACATAGCACTTACAGGGCTAGCTAAAGTCTCTAGCACTGGTGTTTGTTGTTTTGCTAAATAGGTCTGTAATGTGTGCATGATTTGATCTTTGCCAAGGAATTGGTTTTACTGAGCGCCTTCTTTTCGCACACTCCGAAGATGCTTTATGGCCAAGAAATCCATTGATTTAGTCTTTCAAACGGACCCAAGTTGGGCTGAGTATATCATTCAAGACCACTTAGACGAATTTATTGCCGACCATGCTAACTGTGAACGCAAGGCTTCTGCTATGGCAATGAGCTTGATTGTAAAATACCCAGATAGACCTAAAATCATCCCCCAACTAATTGAAATTGCACAAGAAGAGCTTGAACACTTTCAGCAAGTGTATCAAATCATGCAAAACAGAGGGATTCCCTTAACCAAGGATACTCAAGATCCTTACATTCAAGCGCTGCTGAAGCTGCTAAGACATGGCCGAGATGACCGTTTCATTGATCACTTATTACTCTCATCCGTTATTGAGTGTCGGGGAGCTGAGCGTTTTCGATTAATTTCCCAAGCGATAAGTGACCCAGAATTAAAAACTTTTTACAGAGATTTATGGGCATCCGAGGCTAAACACGGTACTGTTTTCGTGGACTTTGCTTTGGCTTATTTCGATGAAGATACCGTTTATAAGCGCTTAAATACATTGAACGACGGTGAAGCTGAGATTATTAAAGATCTACCTTGGCGGCCTTTTTTGCATTAAAAAAGCCTTACCTGCTATTTGCAGAGTAAGGCTTTTATATTCAACTTAACCTGTTGTTAACGTACTTCCTTCCAGGTTAGGCGACCAGGTTGCTTAGGAATAACAAATGGGTCGGTAACGGTACCACCACCATTGTCACCATTATTAACCGTCCCGTCACTATCACCTGTACCAGGCTCGATGTCGACACCAGGGGGTAGGATATTCCCATCATCGTCAAACTTGTTATCGACACCACCTGTACCCGGTGTTATTCGAACCGTGCCGACAAACTTAGACTCTCGTGGTAGACCATTCTCAAATTTAAGCCCGCCAGGGGTTGTATTAGGTGTGCCGCCAACAACACTGACTTGGTCACCAGCATCAATTTTGCCGTCAAAGTTAATGTCGAACAATGGCGCTTTAGGCGATGATCCATTCTCTAAATTCAGAGAATATAACCACCCGAAACCTCCTGCAACACATGGGACGGTGTTATCTGGCACGATACTGTTAAAGAATACAAATCCACCAACGACTGCAGGTGGGTTAGTTGCTCTCTCTTTAATATCAGGCAAATCAACCACCCAACCTTTTTTGCTTGCCCAATCAATGGAGATATCATTAAAGACTCTAGCCGTCTCTGCAAACTCACCCGTTACCTCTGAGGTGGTAATTGTTTGTAGCTGATTTCGGCTGATATTAGAGCTTAAAGTGCCATCTTTCTCAGTGTTGTCCCATACCGCTACAAATGACTGGCTAGATGTATCATCATCATCTCCTTTCGAAAGGAAGGCACCGGTCCCGGCATAAACTAGGCGATTGACACCATTACCATTGGTCAGTTGAGAAGGATGTTTTGCGACTGTTGGTTTTTTAGTAAATGGCTGGTCATTCGGGCCATTATAAAGACGAAGGCCGTTTGACCATTTATTTGAAGCCTCTGCACTGATATCAAATGAATATAAGTCACCATCCATATCACCTGCATATAAGCGATCAACAGTACCATTAAAGTCTAAATCAATCAGCGCCGGTTTTGCCATGCCATTTTTAGTGCCTGTGCCACCGCTTAATACGCGAGTTTCACCATTATCTAAGAACACAACAAACACTTTAGAGCCTGAACCACTTTCATATCCATTACCAAATACAGCGATCCAACGGTTTTCACCATCAGAGCCTTTCACATTTGACATGGCAATCGTCGGTGTCGAGTAAGTAAAACCTAAGCTTGGGTGCTTAAATTCAAACATCACATTACGGCTATTAAACCCTGTAGGGTTAGTAACATCCAACCCAAAAATCGCTTTACCACCTTTACGAAGTGTTCCCACTAAAACGGTGCGCCACTTACCATTCACATAAGCATCTGTCACTTCTGGTGTGTTATCGACATATCCTTTATGAAAATACACTTGGCTAGTTAGGTAATGAATACCATCTTCTGCAGCCGTTGAAAATATGGACTCAGGCATAAAGGCAAATTCTTCTTTTCCTGTGTCGGCATTAAAACCATGCAGCATGCCATCATTCGCACCGACATAGACCATGCCTGTTCGATTAGCTTGTGCTCCAACATATTCACCATACGTTTTCCCTGCTTGAGTTGGGAATGGCGCTGTATTTTTCCAGGGCATAACAGGCTTACCATAAAAAATGGGGTCAGAATGAATAATATCCCCAAGTTTGCCAGTACGCTTCCTTAATTGGCCTAGACCACCCCCTTCATTACGATCATCACCACGTAAGTAGTCAATAACACTCCCTGTAGAAACACCTGCTGCTCTAGCTGCGGCACTGATGTCTGCTTTTTGGGTATTGCTCAATGAGAAAAAACTACCCGATTGGAACGGCATGCCCGTTCTACCATTTGAGGTAATAATATTTCGAGAGGCAGCACTTCTTGTAGAGAGTATCTCTCCAGCATTCCAGCACCCTTTAGAGCACTTCAAGACAGGAATACCATCTTTATCTAGCGTTCGAGCAACAAGGTTACCATTCCAGTTTGTCGTGTTAAAAACAGTTTGGAAAATTTGGGTTTCTCCTGCAATGACAGTGTCCGTATTAAAGCTGACAGAGGAACCGGTACCATTTTGCTGAATGGCCGAGTTAATGATTTTTTTGAACGCCTCTAAAAGCTGATTAGAACCACTTGCCGTTAGCAATAAACCATTTTCAACATTATCTCGGGTATCATTTAATAATCTTTGAACTGTTCGATCATTGTTTAAGAACGACCCAAAGGCAATAACATGCGTCGTGATTTTATTTTTGATCGGACCTACATCGTTACCATCTTTATCTAAACGACGAACATCTGGCCTCATATCAACATCATCGAGCATTGCGGCAATATCGTCTAAGTAACCAGAACCTGATATGGTGAAGTTACCTGGTGGTGCAGGATCACCATCATTATCATAATCCCAAATTCTCAGTGTCGGATCGATATGAGAGTCACTGGTTGGCGCGCCATCGGTTAAGAGTGTAATGATGTTTCGAGCACACCACTTCTCTTTTTCAATAGGACCATTTACAGGCTTTATTCCAGACCAAGTGTTACTAAAAACAGCTCCAGAAGTACCAATACTCCTAACAGGAGCCGACTGCTCACTAATCTCACTATCATGCAACCTAAGGTTACCATTAAACCCGAGCGTGAAGTATCCGCCAATTTGCCACAGTGCAGTCGCCAGTGGTGTACTGCCATTAGCAGGAATACTCCTGATTTCTCGAAGCAAGTTATTTCGGTGAGCAGTGTCTGTAATGGGCTTGATCTCAGCAAGCATTCTAGCGCCCAAGCTTCCAACGCCTGGAATTTGGTTTGAGAATCTAGCAAGGCCTAAGTTCACCTTATCACCATCAGCAAATAGTGTATTCACCAGTGATGAGGTTGCCTGTTTTAACTGCTGGTTTTTTGACCCAGACATAGAGCCGGAGCTATCGAGTAAAAACATAATATTGGGATCAGCGCCGCTTCCCAAAAACAAGGGTAAATCTGTTAGTTTACCATCACCTTGTGCTGCAAACCCCGTATGAGGTATGACACAGACAATGGTGGCCGCTAGACAGTGGCTGATACCTTTAGCAATTTCTTTTAATCTCATAACTTCCCCCTACCTACTTTTATTCTTTATCAAAGGTCTTTTAAAGGCTCGATACCCACAGTCGACTCAACCACTGTGCTGGTATTTTTTCTAACGCCTTGACTCACTGATGTCACTTTCAAAATCGTCATTAATCTGGTTAGCCCAGGGTTGCCTGCACCTAAAATCTCACCGCCCCCGCCGCCTTCTGATGCTCTAAAAGGTTCCAATCGAGTAATGACAACATTCGCCCCGTTCGTGTCCGAACCATCTTCTTGAGTTGCGACGACAGTGGTGGATGCAATACTCAAACTATTGGGCAGATCACTCTTTAGCTCATCCTTTAACTCATTCAGGCTAGGCGCCCTATCTGCAGGACTACCAACATCACTGTAAAGACCTTGTGTGCCACCCGTAAACTGGCTGGTACTCTCAAGCTTCACTTTTCCCAAAAAATTCGGCGCCGCTTCCAGTAACCCGGACTCGACTTGCCTAAGGCCTGCTTCGCCAGACTGAAAAGCGGCATTTTTGTCCTGCATATTCCCAGACATTCGCTCTTCCATCGTCGCTGACTGCATTGACGTCACACCAACAGCGGTAATAATCAACAGTATTAACAAGCTAATCACCAATACAGCGCCATCTTGTCTTTCAATATGTTTAAAGTTATTCATTCGATACCCCTCTTATGCACCAGGCCGTGGTAGTGCGCCCTGTATCACGTGGTTTCGCACAGTGATGGTCGACACAAACATTTTTCTGAGCTTTAGGTCATTTTTGCTATCACCCGTATTGTATTCTTTTGATGTTAGACCACCAGTTCCAGGTAATAAAAACGTTGTATCATCTACTTCACCTCTAACTGGTATCGTTGATGCCATCAACACACCAATTCGAATAGTCACAACAGCATCCATATCCAGCCCGACAGAGAAACTCTCATAAACATCTGCCACTTGATCATTCCCGGTTAAATCTAACCCGTACTGAATATCTAAGCGCTCAATATTAGATATCAATGCTCCTTCCTTGGTTACACCATCGTCGCTAGTTGATTGGTTGGTTCTACACCAGAGTGACATTTCACCATTATCATCTTTGACATAAAATTCATTTTTAACCAGCCCAAGCGCGTTATTGATTTTGGTAATCGGCTCTTCACCCAGACAGTTTTTATCTCTCGCCGTTGCTACCCCACCAACCACATCAATCACTGTTTGATATGCTATTGTGACGCCATCTGAATTGCCAACAGGGCAACTTCCTTTTTCACAACCAACGATGGCCTTTTCTCCTAAGTCCCCGCGAATATCGGTTAGGTAACCTGCCTGACGCAATTGATGACTTAAAATATGCATCACAATTCGGCCATTATCTTGTACGGATGACACCCCTTCTTGAAAGGTATACATTCGCTTGTTTGAAGCGAAAACCTGGATAACACCACCAATTAAGAAAATACTTAACATCATGGCCACCAATAACTCTATTAGCGTAAAGCCTGTGGCTTTTTTCATCGTAATATTTTTCATGGTCTAAACCCCGTTGCAACAGCTAACACCTTAACCGCTTCTTTAGCATCAGCCTTATAATCACGAGAGGCTTCTTTCCACTTTAACGCGACAACATATTGCAAATCAGCCCCGGTACAACTTAGCGTTGGAAACTGCTTTCTAACCGAATCTGGGAAACCAGCTAAATCCGCAGACTGACAGGTCACCAGGCCTTCGGCATCAGGAAACTCAGAATCAGAAGTAATTCGCTCACTCCACTCTTTAATGTCCCCTTTCGCAATTCCACCGATAGTCCCGTCAACACTACCGCAGTCTTTAATTCCGGTTTCTAATGTTAATGATTCTGTAGGAGGCATTGTATTTTGATTTTTACCATCAAATCCGTACAAACCGCAGTGAAAGCCCACGATATTCGCTCTCATCCGGTCAACAATGTCATATGACAAAGTAACAGCCTGCGCCCTTGTATATGAACTATTTGTGTTCCTCAGGGAGCTCAGCTGAAGGCCTGCAAAACCGAGCAAGCCAATAGACAATACGATCACCGCAATCAACACTTCGATTAACGTGAATCCTTCATGCAGTTTCCGGGGAAATGTATTATTCTTCATATTTTGTGCCCCTTTGGTATTACGGATCATTATTATTTCTCAAGCTATTCTTAAGTTATTGTTCATACTAGACACAATCATAGGCTAGTTTTATCAATACTAGACGAACTGCGAAATTTGCATGATGAAAGGCCGGAAGCTACGAATATCGCCTATACTTAAATTTACTTTATCGGCAGAGAACGAATTTTATGAACATGAAAGTCAAACGCCGCCAGCTTTTGGTAAACAAACGACTTCAGTCTTTTTTTGCACTTCAAATTGCGCTTTTCTTTACCTTTTGCCTATGTATTATGGCCATTGACTACTTTATTTTAACGGAGCTATCAAACGCACGCTCTTTGGCCTTTAGCGACCCCATTCGCCAAGATCCAAGCATTTTTGATATCCCTATAGGTTACGCAATGATGTTATTTGCTCTCAATGGGGCTTTTTTCTACCTACTCAGTGTTATTTTTTCCCACCGGATAGCAGGGCCAATGATGAACATCACTCGGTCATTAAACGCGATCCATACAGGAGACTTGAGCACCATGATTCATTTACGAAAAGCCGATTACTTAAAAGAGATTGAAGGAAATATTAACCAGGTCACCACAGGGTTTAGGCAAACGGTTAATACTTTGAACGAAGTGATTAATGAACTAGATGACTCAGATGAGAAACAAAAGCTGCAAGCAATTTTGCAGCATTATAAAACGGAGTGATTAGTTTTTTCGCCAGTCATTATTGTTCGTGCTATCACCATCATTATCATCCCATTCCTTGGCACCAGTGGATTTTAATGTAAAAAAATTCTCATCAGGGTGTATTTGTGCCTCGCGAGGAGTCGCTTTAATGGTATAGGAATTTGCCTGCAAATCCTCCAACACCAAATCATAATATTTATCATTCCCATCAATCGGTGATTGACTTGGAAAAACACCACCAGCCCCTAGTGTTGCAGTTGCATATGTATTGTTTTCAGTAAAGAATCGCTCCATAGCACCAGCTGCCTCAACAACAACTGCCATTCCATCTGCTCGTCGAGAGTCTCTTATTTGCTTGTTATAACTAGGCAAGGCAATAGAAGCCAATATCCCGATGATGGCCACAACAATCATCAACTCAATTAATGTAAAACCTTTTTGACTCATATTACCCTCACCAATATACTTCGTTACTCAAATTTAAATTAACAGCCAACACTTGTCGCTTTTTCAGACTGATTTCGCCCAGTTGTCGAAATAGTAATCGTACGCATAAACAAGTCGGTTCTATTACTATCGCACATTTCTAGCTTAGCCTCACTGGTCGGGGTTTTTGTGCCTGTTGAGCTGTACAAGATAGGTGCAGTACTACTTCCATCGACTTTATTCAAAGTGGCATTTAACCCAAGCGCCTCATGCACTCTCAGAATTTCAGTTGTATTCGCAGGGCCTGCATTACTAGCACCAGACCAAACCAGCCAACCTGTTGACCAATCTGCACTTGCACTGCATGTACCCTGATCTGCTGTCGCACAAACCCCAACATTACTCCCACGGCGAACCGCTTCACTTCGCGCAAAGTTAAACGTAGAAACCAAGTCATTAGTCGCGGCAGACAAACTGTTTTCTTGCATTAGACGAGAAAAACTCGGAATAGCCACCATTGCCAAAATACTACCAATGGCAATCACAATCATTAACTCAATTAAGGTAAAACCATTCAATCGCTGCATTTTCATTTTTGTTCCAACTTATTCAAGGTTGCTGTATTACCAACACTTATATACCAGTCTACTAAGCAATGAGACCCTTTATGGACAAACATCACCGTTTGCCTGACCAATGGCTGACACATGCACAATCTTGTATACTGCCAACAAAATTAGCACCAAGGACATTTCATGGTACACAGCGCAACAGACATACTCATCATTGGCGGAGGCATCATTGGCTTGCTTACCGCTAAATTTTTGTCTGAAGAAGGCCACAAAGTAACCCTTCTTGAGCGCAAGCAACCTGCTCAAGAGTCTTCATGGGCTGGTGGCGGCATATTGTCACCACTCTATCCTTGGCGCTACCCTGACAGTGTCAACCAACTCGCCCAATGGGGTCACCAATACTACCCAACACTTGCCAACTCATTACGACAACAAACCCACATTGACCCTGAGTATTATCAAACAGGGCTACTCATTGCAGCACCAGATGAAATAGACCAAGCACAAACCTGGGCAGAAAAATTCGGTCACTCAATAGGTATTTTAGACGAAAGTGAAACACTCTGCTGCGAACCACGTCTAAAAAAACCAGATCCCGCCACTATCTGGCTACCCGATGTTGCCAACATCCGCAACCCAAGGCTCGGACAATCACTGATAAAATCAGTCGCACTATCAGGCGTAAACATCATACCGGATACAGAAGTGACTCAAATTGTGCAGTCACAAGGCCGAATTACTGAAGTCAGGACGACTAACCACACATATTCCGCAAGCCAGTATCTTGTTGCCGCTGGCGCATGGTCTTCCACTTTACTGAAAAATATTCTCCCCGATTTCCCTGTTTACCCCATGAAAGGACAAATGATTTTATTTAAAACTAAGCCAGGGGAGATTAAACGTATGCTATTAAAAGAAGACCGCTACATAATTCCTCGAAAAGATGGACACACATTGTTCGGTAGCACACTCGAAAGGGTTGGCTTTGATAAAGCCACCTCACCGACAACAAAAACAGAGCTAGCCAGTATCGCTCAAGACTGGTTTCCCGTACTCAAAACAGCGCCAATTGTAAAACACTGGGCAGGGCTTCGCCCGGCATCTCCTGAAGGTATTCCTACCATTGCCCAGCACCCAGAGATCAAAAATTTGTTTATTAACGCAGGACACTTTCGAAATGGCGTTATTTTAGGAGCGGCATCTGCACAGTTAATGAGTAACTTAATCCTTTCTCAAACACCAATCATTGACCCAACCCCTTACGAGATTGCGCCTACTCTTTAATTTTGATAGTCTGTCGCAGCAAAATTAGCCGATATAGCTCAGTTGGTAGAGCAACTGATTCGTAATCAGTAGGTCAGCCGTTCGATTCGGCTTATCGGCTCTTTAATTTCAATAGGTTACACTAGCAATAAAGATAACAAGACAAAAAAATGCTACCCATGTGCTACCTACCATGAGAAAAAATTCAAACCTTTTCATATCAATAAAAATTTGCAGATAAAATTACCAGCCAGAAACATCTAGATAGACCTCACATCAACCCGACACCAGGGCAAAGACACAGAGGTGAGGATGTTGGTATTTTAAACAAGCGCAATATTATTTATAACTCGGCAAAAGAGCTTAGCCCTATGCGATGGTCAGGTAGAGCTAGAAACTGGAGCGAAATTTGGCTAAATCCACCAAAAGAAAATCAGCACGAGGTTGAGTTAGAAAAAGCCGCATGAAAAATAGGACAACTACCTTGAAAAACGCCGCCGTCCCCCATCCCCATTAAAATTAGTTATTACCAAGGATCAAGGTAGGAATACCGGTCACCCAGTACCCTCCACACAGAACCGCACATGCACTACTAATGCATACAGCTCCTACCTCGAGTATCTGGCAAAAAATCCCTTTTCAGGATAAGAGCGCTTTGGCAACCGCATTCTTAGCAACATGGGCCAAATTGAACCCAAGGGTATGATCCACCGTGTCTAGCAACTTTCTATCTTTATTGTTTTTCTAAACGGGATCCGTAAGGGCCATGAAGAGCGAGCTTTCCATTGTATACATGCAGTTTATTATATCCATATTTCCCATTTGACCACTTAAAAACCAAAACAGTCGAGGGTACACCGTTATCACTATCAACAAATACTCGACCATTTTGAACCATGACACCCCACTCAAAATTTTCCGGAGCTTGGTTCTTACCATAGTTATGAGAAACACCTTTACCATTCGCATGCAAGGTTGTGCTTCTGGCGTATTCAGGGTATTTCATTCCCGCTGCAGATAATTCATATTTGCCCAGTAAACTATTTGAAACTTGGTGAGTAACTTGTGCATTTTTGTCTTTATATTGATATGTTTTTACTTGTGAGGACTTAACTGAGGTCGCTTGCAATAAATCTGAAGCAATTGCCGTGCTTGTTAGAAGGCTAATAAAAATAGCAGTAGTAAAAATTTTATACATTAATCAATCCTGTTATATAGATTAAAAAAAACGAGTCTTTAAAAGCTTAGACAACATGCTTAATATTACAACTGAGTCCCAAAGAGTACGTGACACTTAGTTTCTGCTTCCAACAACCGCTTCTTCCACTGGCTAATTTGCCCTGGATGGATGCACTTGGTAATCACTTGCAATTTCACTGCCTGTCTTTAGCCCTTTGATTGCTGTACATACCCCCTATCCGATACTTTTTTAGTATTAAATATAGGCAGATACACAAAATAATTTACAGTCTCCTTACTGCCCAAACTCGTTTCTTATTATCATTGGGTTATTTTTATATTCATCCTAGTTTTTTTACTAAAAGTACAATAATTTTGTCGTTTTTTTACTGGAATTTGTTCTCCATTAGAGTAGTAAAAAACATTCACACAAAAAGTTGGTTCTATCGGTAAGCTAACTGAGTACTTTCCTTGGTTATCTGTATTAAATGTCCCGGATGATATTCCCTTTCTTGTCTCTATAATTTCCAACACACAATGTTCACAGGCAGCCTTTTTAATTTTCACTTTGCCGTGGAAAGTGACATGCTTATAAGAGCCGTTACCAATAACAAATGCATCTGTCTTGTTTGTTTTATTTTCGTTAGGTTTCGATAACTCATTTATAACTTCATTAAGATACTTAGGTTCTTGTAAGAGATTATTTAACTCAGAAATTCTGATTTTTATTTCAGTTATGATACATGTGACTTTTTTATTATTAAAACCTTCCCATACATCTTCTTCTGTGACCGGGCATTTATTATCTCTATGCTTTAACCAATTACGCTGTTCTTGTCTGATTGAATTGCTATTTTTTAAAGAATGTATTCTGGCTTTTTTATATACCTTCCCCATTTTTCCATCAATCGAAGAAAGCTCAGTATTTATACAGATAAGTTTTTCAACTGGGGCTGCGGCTTTATTGCAATTGAAGCTTGCAGAGAAAGCACTTTTGCTTATAAAAATAATAAAAAATAAAACGAGTGTAATGCTAAAATTTTTATGGGTCATATATTTATATTATCAATCAAAATTGATATTTTAAGTTTTATTCAGGCAACCTGAATACAGTAAAAACAGAATATAGTCACGCAAGGGTTATATTCAGCCAATGAGAAAAAATACTACATAAAGACATTAAGTATAGTTTATCTGACTATGACATATTTAGTTGATTCATTGAAATTAATGCAATTTTGGCGCAGTATAAAATAC
>JABHGC010000224.1 GCA_018672285.1 Methylococcales bacterium | reverse complement strand
TTGGCCTCTGTAATGTGTTTGGTAGCTTATTACTTTACACCTGAGTCTTACTTTACTCTATAGGTGTTTTTATTTAGCTACGACCAGAGGTCATGCACTTATCATACGAATTCAGGTCCTTTAATCACTTTACGAAATTTAGAAAAAAGCCACATCGCCTTCTTCAGCATGTTGTTCTTTTTCATAGCCGCCAGTATGTTTATTATGCTGACTACGTTCGCTTCGGGTCGTGTAGCGATCTTGCATTTCCATGATAATGTCATCTAAATTAGATAAGTCACCATGGCTGTACCATTCTTTTAATGACCCCATGTTGTTATACAAGTTTTGTAAAATCTGACTGATCCGATCTTGAAACTGCATGGCCACTAAGGCACCTTCAATTTCTGCTTTAATTTGCTGCGACAAAACATCCACTTGCTCAGAGCTAGATTTTAAGTGCTGAAAGCTTTGTTGATTACTTGCGATCACGGTTTGAATGGTTGATTGTGTTGTGCCTAAAAATTGCTTTTCTTTTTCATCCGACTGCTTCGCGCTTTCATACATGTCTTTAAAGTGCTCATTAAGCTCGGTCACCTTAGTAATAATGTGTTTACCAATTTGGCCAGATCGTGTTGCTAAGTTACGAACTTCATCTGCAACCACTGCAAATCCTCGGCCTTGCTCTCCGGCTCTTGCAGCCTCAATAGCGGCATTTAACGCCAACAAATTTGTTTGCTCAGCAATAGAACCAACATCACACGCCATTGAAACCAGTTCTTCTGTATAGGAGGCCAACTCTTTAAGCTCGTCACTTAACCCCGCTTTCATCGTACTTAGTTCTTGTAGGGTTGATGTGATATTGCCTAACTCGCTTTGCATGCTTGACATGTTTTGGCTCACGCCTTCAACCTCTGAACCATTGCTCGCTGATACTGTTTGATTAATATTGCTAACAATATTGGCAAATTGGTTGCTGAGTTCATCCATTTCTTTCGTCGAAAGCGCAACAACGCTATCCACTTGATCGACCCAAATAGGAATGATTTCTGTCTGAATACGTAGCGTACTTCCAGCTTGAAGCTCTAATTCAGAATTAGCATGTTGTGAATTATCCAGTTGCAACTGCAATTGTGCTTTTTCTGCAAAAACGGCCGACAATTGACGATAATTCATGATTGCGACAACAACAGATATCATGACAACTGCAATGCCTGCACTAATAGCCAGTACAGATTGAGAGATCAGCAAAATTGCAATCGCAGCTACGGCTCCAACAGATACAATAGGTAAGAGCGCAGCCGGTTTTGAGAGGTGTGACGCCATGGTTTATAATCTCACAATTTGTAATGTAATTAATTCAGTTCTTACATCAATAATGGCAAATATTTCTGCATTTACAATTGATCTTAGTCAACCTGTTCGCTTTACATTCCACATCCAATATTGGGTAATTTATTAACAGAATAAAACCTGTTAAATAACAGATAGTTACGAACAAAAAGACACACAGAGATTCACCATGTAACCATACCCTTACATTACAAGCCGAAATATCAGTTAACTTAAATCAACGTATTAATCAGCTAAAATATTTTTTTTACCAGGACCATTCAAGACAGTGAAAAAAATCACTGTCAATTGGCTCAACCCACCATTACCCCCCACTAAGGCAAGCATCAGGCCTTGATTCTTCCCCTGCAAGCCGTTAATCTCCAAACACGCATTCAATAGGACGTACTGTGGAAAATATTTCAATCATCAGCCTCATTTTTGTTGCCGCCCTAGTCGCCGCAACCGCCTTTCAGCTATGGCTATCTAAACGACACACTCAGTACATCAATGCACACAAAGACAACATCCCAGAAGCTTTTGCAGACAAAATCACCTTAGAGCAACACCAAAAGGCCGCAGATTACACCATTGCAGGCGTAAAACTTGGCCAGTTCAATGAAGTCCTGGCCGCTATATTACTACTCCTATGGACGCTTGCAGGTGGCTTAAACGCCTTAGATCAATACTGGCGTAGTTTTGAGCTTTCGACTGTTAGCACAGGCATTATTGTTATTCTATCCCTGCTCGTGATCAGCACAATACTTGACCTACCCTTGTCTATTTATAAAACCTTTGTGCACGAAGAAAAATTTGGCTTTAACCGCACTAAAAAAGGCCAATTTGCAAAAGACCAAGTACTAGAGCTGACCGTCTCTTTAGTAATATTAAGCCCATTACTCTGGGTCATTTTAACCTTAATGGAAAGTGCAGGTACGTATTGGTGGGTTTATACGTGGGCCTTTTTAACCGGCTATATGCTATTTATGATGTGGGCCTACCCTGCTTTCATCGCCCCCTTGTTTAACAAGTTCACGTTACTTGAAGATGCAGAGCTTAAAAGCACCATTGAAAACCTGCTAGACCGATGCGGCTTTGCCAGTCAAGGCATTTTCATTATGGATGGCTCTAAACGTTCTGCTCATGGCAATGCCTATTTCACAGGGTTTGGTGCCCAAAAACGCATCGTCTTCTTTGACACCTTATTAAAAAGCTTAAGTGCCACTGAAATCGAAGCCGTATTAGCGCATGAGCTTGGCCACTTTAAGCGCAAACACATTCGCAAGCAGCTGATTGTCATGAGCTTAACTAACCTTGCAGGTTTAGCCTTATTAGGCTGGTTGATTACTCAAGAAGCGTTCTTCACTGATCTGGGCGGCACCACTCAATCCATTTATATGGGGTTAGTCTTATTTTTACTCATTACCCCTGTATTCAGTATTTACTTTCAGCCGCTAAAATCCATCATGAGCCGTAAGCATGAATTTGAAGCGGATGAGTTTGCGGCTAAAAACAGTAGTGCAACAGCGTTAATTAATGCGCTCGTCAAACTGTACCAAGAGAACTCCAATACACTAACGCCAGACCCTTTATATTCTGCCTTTCATGACTCTCACCCTCCTGCGGGCATTAGAGTAAAACATTTGCAGCAGTTTGCGTAAGCTAATGTCTAAACGCAAACTCACAGACCAACAGCGAAGACGTATTCAAGCGAACCAAAAAAAGCGCCGACAGAAGGTTCATGGCAATAATGCTGACGGCGACACTAACCTCGGCCCCGAACAAGTGGGTAGAATCATCACTCGGTTTGGCAAATCTGCCATCGTACAGGCCTCAGATCAGACCTATCGCTGTGGTATACGCCAACATTTGAACGACTTGGTTTGTGGTGATGAGGTGACTTGGCAAATGGCGGAATCTGGTGATGGCATTATTGTTGCCATTAACCCTCGCAGGAACACCCTGACCCGGCCAGATTTTGCACACAAATTAAAACCCGTTGCCGCCAATATTGACACGATTTGGATCGTTGCCACGGTATTTCCACTGTTCGACAGTACATTAATAGACCAATACACAATTGCGGCAGAATTTAGCCAAATTCCACCCGCCATTATCTTCAATAAAATTGATTTACTATCTGAAGATGCGCTTGCCAAGTTACAAAAATCTTTATCTGTTTACCAAGATATTGGCTACCAAGTACTCTACGCCTCCAATACCACACATCACGGCATTGACATCATCACCCATGAGCTAATTGATAAAACATCCGTATTTGTTGGCCAATCTGGCGTGGGTAAGTCATCTTTATTGAATAGCATTCACCCCGAACTGGAGCTTGCCACCAAGCAGGTCTCAGAGCAAACAGGGTTAGGCACCCATACAACGTCAAGAACCACACTATATCACCTACCTTCAGGTGGTGAGCTTATTGATTCGCCTGGCGTTAGGGAGTTTGGCTTATGGCATTTAGACGTCTCTGAGTTGGCACAATATTTTGTCGAATTTCGCCCATTACTAGGACAATGTAAATTCAGCGATTGCACCCACATTCACGAGCCAGACTGTACCATCCGCCAAGCCGTTGCAGACGGCAAGATTAGCCAACAACGGTATGACAATTATACCTTGATTCGTGAACGCATTTTAGAGAACCCAAATCGCTAAGCGTGGTTAGCTCGCCTTAGCCTGGTGGCCAAGATAATGCTCGGCCACCGAGCAAGTGCATATGAATATGGAATACCGTTTGACCACCATCTGAGTTGCAGTTCATCACCGTCCGATAGCCTTGCTCACCATGCCCTGCTTCTTTCGCAAGCTCCGAGGCTTTGAGGTGCAGTTTACCCAATGTCACCACATCGGCTTCGGTCAAATCGTTAGGGGTCGAAATATGGCGCTTTGGGATCAACAACATATGGGTCGGTGCTTGTGGGGAAATATCTCGAAAAGCCAAAACATCGTCATCTTGATAAACGATATCAGCAGGAATATCCCCATTCACTATTTTACAAAATAGACAATCTGTCATCACAGCCTCACAGTTCACGCCGGCCTTGAAAAGCCAGCGATAAAGTATTTTCATCGATGTATTCTAATTCACCACCAACGGGCACCCCATGGGCGATCCGAGTGGCTTTTACCTGATGTTTTTCCGCTAACTGGGCAATGTAGTGCGCTGTCGCCTCCCCTTCAACGGTTAGATTTGTCGCCAATATCACCTCAGTAACATCTCCAGCAAAACGGCTAGCAAGCTTATCTAAGCCTAATTGCTCAGGGCCTATCCCATCAATAGGTGAAAGATGACCCATCAACACAAAATACACCCCATTATAATGCGCTGCTTGCTCTATTGCGGGTATGTTAGCAGGGGTCTCCACCACGCACATCAAACCTTTATCTCGGTGTGGGGAACGGCAGATTGCACAAACATCAGCCTCACTTAAGGTTTGGCATTGCTGGCATTGCCCAACGCTATCCATTGCCTCTGCAAGCACTACCGATAGCGCTGCACCGCCTTCTCGGTCACGCTGGAGCAGATGAAAGGCCATTCTCTGAGCAGATTTTGGCCCAACACCGGGTAAAACACATAAGCGGTTAATGAGTTGCTGAATTAAGGGGGAATAAGACATCAGTATCCAATGACTAAAATGGCATTTTAAAGCCAGGTGGTAATTGCATTCCACCCATTGCATCGGCATATTTTTCTTGCGTAACCGACTCTACTTTTCGTGCGGCATCATTGATGGCAGCTGCGATTAAATCTTCTAACATTTCTTTATCGTCACCCACCAAACTATCATCAATAGTGACTTTTTTGGCTGCATATTTACCATTTAATACCACGGTAACCATACCACCACCAGACTGCCCAATGACTTCCAACTGGGCAACCTCATCCTGCATTTTCTGCATATTCCCTTGCATGGCCTGAGCCTGCTTCATCATGTCACCAAAGCCTTTTAGCATCATACGCTCCTATGTATTGATATGTGGTTTTACAGAGTCTGGCACTACTTCAGCACCAAATTCAGATTTGATCGCTTGGACAACCTCATCTCTGTCGATGGATTGTTCTGCTGAGCCTTGCAGCTCAGCTGTCAGTCGCAACTTTTTTTGTGCGGGGGTCTCCTGTTCGGCTTGTTTCACCGCGATTTTCAGTGCCACCTTTGCACCAATATATTCTGAAACAGATGCCTGCAATCTGTCTTCTAATAAAGCGGTGCATAAATGCTCACGCTCAGGCTCAATCGATAGGTTCAGTGAATCTCCTTGCCAACTGACAAACACACAGTTGTTTGCCAACTCTTTTGCCATCGCCTTAAGTGGTAATTGGTTAACCGCAGCATCCCAATTATTCGCGATGGTGTCACGGCCATTACCATGAGCAGCATTGCTTACCGCAGCTACAGGCTCGGCTGCTTGAGTAGGAACCGCAGCCGAACTAGTCGGTGAGACCTGTTGTACTGCTGGTCTTGGTGCCGCCTTAGCAGGTGGCGCAGCAGATGGGGCATGCATTTTTGCAGCAACAGGTTGGGCGATGCTAGCGGGTTGAACGTCTACCTGCGTATCACCTTGCACAGGTTTAAACGCCAACATTCGCAACATGACCATTTCAAAGCCAATACGGGGGTCAGCAGAAAGGCTCAAGTCTTTTTGCCCAAGCAACCCTATCTGGTAATACAGTTGCAAATCTTCAGCAGGTATCTGACCTGAATACTCGTGAAAAAAGGCTTGATCAAACCGAGGGTCATCTATATTAGGGATGATTTGTAACACCGCTAAATGGTGTAACCACACCAACACTTCTTGCAATACGGTTTTAAAGTCTGCTGACTGCTCGAACAAATCTTTAATAATGCCCATAATGAGCAACGCATCTTGTGCCAACAGCGCTTTCAACAGGTTAGCAATGTGCTGCTGCTCTATGGCACCAAGCATTTCTCTGACACCTTGCTCTAACACTTTATCAGAGCCATAAGCAATGGCTTGATCAAGTAGGCTTAAGGCATCTCTCATACTGCCATCAGCCGCATTTGCAAGGCGCTTTAATGCCTTTTCTTCAAACGCTATTTCTTCTTGACCCAACACAAACGACAGTTGAGGCATGATTTGTTCAGGCGTTAAGCGTTTTAAATTAAACTGTAAGCAACGAGATAAAACGGTGATCGGTAATTTTTGCGGGTCAGTCGTCGCCAGCAAAAATTTAACATGCTCAGGCGGCTCTTCCAGCGTTTTTAGCAACGCATTGAAGCTGTGTGTAGACAGCATGTGCACTTCATCAATGAGGTACACTTTGTAACGGCCCATTGTTGGTGCAAAATGGACATTTTCAAGCAGTTCGCGAGTATCTTCTACTTTAGTACGAGAGGCGGCATCGACTTCAATTAAATCAACGAACCGACCATCATTAACAGCGACACACACATCACACACACCACAGGGTTCAGCACTAATGCCACTGATGCAATTGAGTGATTTAGACAGGATACGCGCAATGGTGGTTTTACCAACACCGCGAGTGCCAGTAAACAGATAGGCATGATGGAGGCGCTGGCTTTCTAAACCGTTCACGAGGGCGCGAACGACATGCTCTTGGCCAACCATTTCTTTGAATGAGTGTGGGCGCCACTTTCGGGCAAGAACTTGATAGCCCATGCGTTCCTTCACTCTAAATAAGGGCGGTAGTTCATGTTAGCCACACTCCGGCGCACGAGTCCACTGCTGCCGCTGCTCCCTTCCAGGCCTGACGGGGTTCACAACTTATCGTCGCGAAGGGACCAACACAAACCACCATAATTATTGGTATGCGCTGCATTCTCTATCAATTTTCCTCTAAGATCAAGATATCTATTCAGCTCAACGCTAAGTGGCATAAAATTCAAGCTAATGTTGCGGTTTTAACACGAACAAACGCTTATAGATCAGCACTGTATGCCACCGGTTAAAAAGAGCCAGAATAGTTTACCAAGACAAATAGTTTCCGCTTACCTCAGAAACGTTGCATACCAGCAAGTGAAATTTAACTGATTTTTACACGCCCATCAGCGATAATGGCGACTCATTTTATTTTCAATGCCTGAGCCAACTCATCATGGCAGGTGTTACCGAGGACGCGAATGGCATTTAAACCACTAGAACATTTACAACAGGAATTTGTCATCATCTATGCGCCCCGCCGAGGCAAACGAATACGCTACCCTGAAGGCTGTGTAGAGATTCAAGCAGATGAGCAAACAGCAATTGATGGCGCCGATCCCGAGAATAACATGTACCCTGCAATTGCAGCTGGCCCATTTATATCATCGGAAGGATTTCGCTTATTTTATTTAAAAAAGTGGCTTATTGCCTGTGAGGATACAGACTAAGCGTGCAACTCTAACGCAACACTTTGTGCAAGTGGTAAAACCGAAATTTTATAGGCTACAAAAGCTTCAAACGTTAAAAACTCATCTCGAATTTCCACGTCATGACTAAACTCTACGCGCCATTGTTTCATTAAATATTCATCAACCATTGATTGCTCTCCATTTATTATTGTTTATCTGTTGAGAGTAAGTGTAGACACTAACTGTGACAATACCATGAAGTATTTGTGACAATTTGTCACCCACTTCTAACATCTAATGATATTCTTGCCCATGACACTCTTTAAATATTTTAGCAGGACAGGTTTTACAAATATCTTGATCTAGCTTTTGGTAAATCGAAATAATCGACTCGACCTCACGGCTGTAAAAATAGTCGTTACCAATTAATTTGGCCATACCACTTTTTGCCAAAAACGCATAAACGGGTGGCTTTAAGCGGCAGAAATACAACCCACCGCCCATTGACTGCAAGCGTTTTTGCAGCTGTATTAACATCTCCGCGCCCGCTAAATCAACAAAATTAATGCCCGTGCCAATTAACAAGAGGTGTTTAATGCCCTGTTTCTCAAATACCTCTTCCAACCGATCTTGTACGCTATCCACAGAGCCAAAATAAATAGACATGTCCACACGAACAATTTTCAACTGAGGACATTCTGGGAGCATATGCACCCCCACATCCGTCATCCGCCGCCGACTATCTTCAGGATCTGGTGCTAAGGTAATAATTTCTGGTGCGGATGTTCTTGCCAAAAACAGCATTAACGACAAAATAACCCCAATATAAATGGCAAACTCTAAGTGCAAAAAGAGGGTCGCCAAAAAAGTCACCACCAATACTGCCGTCTCAGACCGACTAACCCTGACAATTTTTTTAATGTGTTTAAAGTCCACTAAGTTATAAGCGACCAGCAATATCACACCGGCCATCGCCGAATTAGGCAAATAAGCTGTCACAGGGGAAACAAGCAATACGATGAGCACCAACATGATCGCGGCAAAAATAGCCGAAAGCGGTGTTTGTGCGCCTGCAGAGTAATTAATGCCTGATCGAGTAAAGGAGCCAGAACCGGCATAACTTGAGAAAAAGGAACCGGCAACATTCGAAATTCCTTGACCGACAAACTCCTGATTGCCATTAATCCGTTGTTGAGACTTACTTGAGATAGATTTAGCAATCGATACCGCTTCAATCAAACCAAGCAAGGCAATTGCAAAAGCTTGTGGTGCTAACTCTCGAATGGTTGCAAAGGTCAAATCAGGCATTGACAGCGGTGGAAGCTGAGCTGGAATCTCTCCAACCATGGGAACCAGTTGCGCTTGCTGGGTAAAGAAATAACACACAGTACTGCCCGCAATTAACCCTATCAATAAATGCGGCAATTTTGGCGACAGTTTTTTAGCCGCAAGCGCGACCACTAAAGTGGTTGCCGCAATAGATAACGCAGCCACGCTAAATTCAGTCAGGTGCAAAATCACATATTGCCACACCTCAATAAAAGGTATCCCTTTGGGTACACCAATATTGAGTATATGACCGATTTGACTGGTCGCAATAAGTAGCGCAGCCCCCGTTGTAAATGCAACTACCACGGTATGTGAGACAAAATTAACCAGCACACCTAATCTTGCCAAACCAAAAGCAAGCTGATAAACACCCGCCAAAAAAGTCACGGTAATGGTCAGCTGAATAAACTCTGGACTACCCGGCTGAGCATGCTGGCTCATTGTTGAAAAGATAACAATTGAAATTGCCGTCGTAGGCCCAGAAATCAAATGCAAAGAGGAGCCAAATAACGCGGCAAAAATAGGCGTCACCATTGCCGTGTACAAACCATACTGCGGCGGCAAACCTGCGATCGTGGCAAAAGCTACCCCTTGCGGCAATACCACAACAGCACCCGTTAACCCCGCGAAAAAATCTTTTTTCACCGTTTGTGGTGTAATCATTTTGAACCACGTTAAAAATGGCAATAACGTGATAAGCCAAGATTTAGACAAGTAACCCCCAAAATCGTGTTTCTTTTCTTTTATTTTAGACTATTTCAAAAATGTCTTAGTAAGACCCTATAACTAAACACAATAACGCCCTAGCCGCACAATGTTGGTGCATGAAATGCTGACTGAAAAATCTAAAATATCCTCAAGTCGCATCGCCGGCTCACCTAATATGGGCGGGTACTCAGGAAAAGGGCTTAACTCTTGCCCTTCAGCGTCAATCATGTGAGCGCGGTTGGAGTAAAAGGCAGGCAAATACCTATTTAATGGGATACACCTTGCCCATACGACCCACCTTGAGCCGACCTGATCATCTGCCATAAATGTTTGCTCATGGTAATCAGCTGTAGAACATGGAAAAGGCAACACACTATCAAAATCAAACATTAATGGTTTCGACTTCTGCCTCAAAATCACATGGTAATCCCAGACAATCGGCTCACTTGACGGCTGATGCGATAACAAGGGGATTTGTCGTACTTCATTGCTTAACATCAACACCTCAAAATCAGCAACATCCTCCCCTTCAGCTTGCAATTGTCGACCTAACTGCCAGATGTTTTCCTCACAAAAATTCTGTGTATAAACGTAATCCTTTTTTTGGGTTACCATGTCTGCATCTCATTGATTATTAGGCCGAGTCTACCATGAAATTTTGTAGCGAATGCTCAAGCCCTGTTGAACTTGCAATACCCGATGGCGACAACAGACCGAGACACATCTGTAACAGTTGCAACACCATACACTATGTGAACCCTAAGATTGTGGCAGGTTGCTTAGCCCACTGGGAAGACAAGGTGCTTTTGTGCAAACGTGCCATTGAGCCAAGATATGGCCTTTGGACACTACCCGCAGGCTTTATGGAAAATGGTGAGAGCACCGAACAAGCAGCCCTCAGAGAGACGTGGGAAGAAGCCACCGCTAAAGTCAGCATACAACATCTATATACCATGTACAGCATCCCCCACATTAGCCATGTGTACTTACTTTTTAGAGGGCAATTAGATAACCTAGCATTTAAACCTGGGGTGGAAAGCTTAGACGTAAAGCTGTTTACAGAAGATGAAATCCCTTGGGGTCAGTTAGCTTTCCCTGTGGTTACTCGCACCCTTAAGCAATATTTTCAAGACAGAAGAAATGACCATTACCCTCTAGATACGGATACCATCATCAAACCGGGAACAACGTCCTCATGAGTAAAACATATAACATTACCGCATTAGAACTAGGCCCAATGGAAAACTTCATCCACCTCATTCAAGACAGTGAAAGCAAAAGAACGGCAATTGTAGACCCTGCTTGGGACGTCCCCAGCATTTTAGATACAGCCAAGCGCTGCAACATGGACATAACCGATATTCTCATTACCCACAGCCACCATGATCACATCAATGGCATTGAAGGTGTGCTGGAGCAAACAGATGCCCAGCTCCATATTCTCAAAGCAGAATTGGATTTTTGGGGACAGCAACTCCCAAAACCCGCCATCCATCATGGTGGTGACCACATCAAACTGGGCAAGACTGACATCCAAATTTTACATACACCAGGACACACCCCAGGCTCAGCTTGCTACCTTTTAGATGATGACATCCTCACGGGAGATACGTTATTTGTATATGGCTGCGGCAAATGCTCATTAGCAGGCGGAGACCCTGAGGTGATGTATCACACATTACAAAAAATGGCTGCAGAACTACCGAGTAATACTGAAATTTTTCCTGGGCACAACTATGCCATAAGACCACGCTCGAGCATGGCAGAACAAATATCGGGCAACCCCTTTTTGCACCTTAAAAATTTACCCGACTTCATACACTACCGAATGGACATTCATGATCATGTGCGAGAAGACCCTTATGGCCCTGAAACACCCGAAGCCACGCAAGCTTGTTTGCATGATCACTAAACATAATTTTTAATCATACAAACAGCAAAAAGCCCCAATTATGGGGCTTTTTTACTTAAGCTCTTTCTTTCTACTGACTTAGTTGAATTTCCATGAGTAACCAAGCTCAAGACCATACTCTTCTAAGTAAATATCAACACCCTCTGAAAAGCCTGCACCTCTAACAAGTTCTTTCGGTGCATATAACATATTCATGGTTAACTCATTACCATCATCAAACTCTTTAGAGAATCCGAAGGTATAGTGATGTTTGATCACACCAGGTGCCAAGGTACCAAATAATGTTTCAGTTTCAGGTACGATTTGGTCTTGGTAAGCATAACCTGCACGCCATGTCCAAGAAGGTAACATCGCCATTTGCCATTCGTAACCGAGCTTAAACACTGTGCTGTCTTCCCAACCAAAACCTGCCGCATCACCAGCCCCTAAAGGATTAGGGATACCGGTTACAGGATCAATAAAGTCTTGGAAGTTATTACCAATAGAAGCCGTCTCACTCCAGTAAATACGTTGCACATCAAAACTTAATGATGACGTTTTATTAGGTTTCCAGGTTGCACCAATAGTCCACTGACGCGGTAAGCTTAAATCACCGTCATTTGCAAACAAACCGTTATACGCTTCATGCCTTAGACCAATTTCAGTCTGGTAAGAGCCTGCTACGGTGAAACCGTCAAACACTTCAGCTTGTGCACCAAAGTTCATACCATAACCAAATGCCCAGTCACGCTCTTTTTCACCGAGATTACCGAATGATGCTAAGTTAAATGCTTGCAGACCTTTCGCTTTAAACGATTGAGCCGCCAAGATCAAACCAATACCCCATGAAGAATTTTCAGTGATTTTACGCGAATAGTTGAAGTTAGACATAATTAAGAGTAAATCAACACCTGTCGAGCCTGTACCAAAAGTGCCGTCTAAACCGCCTGCTCCTCCTAGAGGAGTTGTCTCATCACGATTATATTCTGAGCCTAAACCTGCACCATAAACTGAAACACCCCAAGCACTGACATCATCAATTTTAGACACAAAGCCCATTGCAGGGATTAAGAAGACATCCTTCTCACTCTTAACTTTATCGCCCTCACCACCCTGTAAAGCACTAAAGATGTTGCCCGCGTTAACGCCTCCATCATTTGCATCAATATCATAACCACGACGAGGGTGAAATAGCTCACCATACATATCGAACCGGTCTTCAACCCAGACAGTACCTGCGGGGTTTGTCGCTGCAGCTAAAGCATCACGCGGGTTAGCGATACCAGCACCACCTGTACCTTTGTTTTTTCCGTAGCCATGCAACAGATACCCATTGGTTGCATACGAGACTGTCGGGGCAGCAAATGATAAGGCTATTGCAGCTGCAAGTGTCGCTTTCAGATTCATGAAGTGGTCCTTATGGTTTTAAATTCTTATGATGCAAACATTTTATATTAGAATTTTATAATTTACTAGTGGGACTTTCCCTGCCAGTGATTATTTCTAATCCAATGCACCTAATTAATCATTCCATAATATAGGAAGTGAGGAACAACTGAAAAGACTAACTGTTTAAACGGTTAGTTTTATCCGACAAGTGCGAACAACAAAAAAACATAATTTAATAATGTACAATTTTCCATGCCCATAACTGCCTGAAAAAAGGCAAAACCTAGGCAACAAGTGCCGAAAATAGGCAAGAAAAAATTGTAAATGTCAGTAAGAGACAGAGGTAAAGCTTAAATAAGGTAAGAGTAAAGGGCGATTTACTCAAGCTGTGAGCAAGATCACAGCAGCCTTCACAACCAATAATATTGACTAGGCTAGGACAAACCCAAGCTTAAATCATGGATAATATCATCCACATTTTCCAAGCCGACAGCCACCCTCACTAAACCAGGTGCGATACCTGCTTCAAGCTTTTGCTCATCGGTTAATCGGCCATGTGTTGTTGTTGCAGGGTGCGTGATTGTCGTTTTCGTGTCCCCCAAATTGGCTGTAATGGACAAAAATTCGGTTTTATTAATCACGTTAAAGGCTTTTTCCTGACCGCCTTTCACTTCAAAGGACAATAAGCCACCCGGCCCTGATTGCTGACGGCTGGCAACATCATATTGAGGATGGCTTTCTAAACCCGGGAAATGTACTTTCGATACATTTGGTTGCTCACTTAACCATTCAGCCACCTGCTGAGCATTCGCACAGTGCTGCTTCATTCTTAAGCCCAATGTTTCCAGCCCAGTTAAGAAAACCCACGCATTAAATGGGCTCATCGTCGGCCCAGCTGTCCTTAAAAAGCTGTAAACGCCCTCTCCCACCAAATCTTTTTTACCCACAACCGCACCACCAATACAACGCCCCTGCCCATCTAAGTACTTAGTCGCCGAATGAATCACGACATCAGCCCCTAACGTTAGCGGCTTCTGCAAGCTCGGCGTACAAAAACAGTTATCGATGGCAAGTATAATCCCTTTTTCCCGGCTTATTTCTGAAAGCGCGGCAATGTCTACCACTTGAGTCAATGGGTTCGAAGGCGTCTCCGCAAAAAAGGCTTTGGTATTTGGACGAATGGCTTTTCGCCAATCATCTAAGTCCGTCAAATCCACGTAAGTGGTCTCAATGCCGAATTTACTCATAATATTGTTGAATAAAATAACGGTTGAACCAAAAATACTACGTGAGGACACAATATGATCGCCGGCTTGCAATGTTCCCATGCAAAAAGCCACAATGGCTGACATGCCTGACGCGGTTGCCACACAAACTTCACCCCCCTCCATCGCAGCTAACCTTTGCTCAAAGGTGCGAACGGTCGGATTGGTAAATCGGGAATAAATATTTCCCGGGCTATCCCCTGAAAATCGAGCCTGCGCTTCTTCTGCACTAGCAAACACATAGCTTGAGGTTAAAAACATGGGGTCACTGTGCTCACCCTCAGCTGTTCTTACCTGGCCCGCTCTTACAGCAATTGTATCTATGTGCTTGTTATCCATGATTACGCCCTATTATGTAAATCGATGACACCTTCATCACTGTCTACTTGATCTTTAACAGTATCTGAGCGCATTGTCTCAATGTGGTTTAAATATGCTTCGTCAACACCGGTGACATATTCTCGGTTAAAACAAGAGCTATCAAATCGCTTAACATCTTGATTACCAGATTTCACAGCATCAATTAAGTCCTCTAAGTCTTGATACAGCAGCCAATCTGCGCCGATCAACTCTGCGACTTCCTCTACCGTTTTATTATGAGCAATCAACTCATCCACGACGGGCATATCAATCCCGTAGATATTAGGATAGATCACCGGTGGCGCAGCAGAGGCAAAATACACTTTATTCGCACCTGCTTCTTTTGCTAATTGCACAATTTGACCTGACGTTGTGCCACGTACAATCGAGTCATCCACGAGCAATACATTCTTATTTTTAAACTCTAATTCAATCGCGTTGAGTTTTTGCCTCACCGATTTCTTACGCTCTTGCTGACCCGGCATTATGAATGTTCTACCAATATATCGGTTTTTAATAAAGCCCTCTCGGTACTTTATGTTCAATTGGTTTGCCATTTGTAAAGCGGTGGTACGGCTGGTGTCTGGAATTGGGATAATCACGTCAATATCATGGTCTGGGTGATCGGCTACTAATTTATCCGCCAATTTATCGCCCATTCTTAAACGCGCTTTGTACACTGAAATATCATCGATGATTGAATCAGGTCTAGCAAGATAAACAAACTCAAAAATACACGGTGAATATTGTGCATTACTGGCGCATTGGCGACTATGGATCTGACCCTCCATATCAATAAAAATAGCTTCACCAGGTTCAATATCTCTAACCAACTCATAACCTAAAACATCCAACGCCACACTTTCTGAGGCAATCATGTAGTCGGTACCGGCCTCAGTTTCCCTTTTACCATACACCACGGGCCGTATACCATTAGGATCACGGAACCCGACAATGCCAAAATCTGTAATCATGCTGACGACAGCGTAAGCACCTTTACAGCGCTCATGCACTTTTTCAACTGCATTAAAAACAGCATCCACAGTCAATTCAAGCTGCCCTTGCGCCATCAATTCATGGGCAAAAACATTCAACAACACCTCAGAGTCTGAAGAGGTATTGATGTGGCGTAAATCTGCGCGAAATATTTCTTCTTTTAATGCTTCAGCATTAATTAAGTTGCCATTGTGTGCCAGAGAAATACCATAAGGGGAATTGACATAAAAAGGCTGCGCTTCAGCTGAGGATGAACAACCTGCGGTCGGGTATCGTGCATGACCAATGCCGATCCGTCCTTTTAACTGAAGCATGTGTCGAGTGTGAAAAACATCTCGAACTAAACCATTGTCCTTACGCAGAAAAAGCCGACCATCATCGCAAGTCATAATACCTGCGGCATCTTGACCACGGTGTTGTAGCACGGTGAGCGCGTCATATAACGCTTGGTTGACTTCGCCTTTAGCAACGATTCCGACAATACCACACATAGCAAACACCCCGAGGCTAAGCTGAAAAGAGGCTCATTATAGACAGGTATTGTCAGGAAGAAAAACGCTATTGTACTTGTTGTTGATAAACTGACATTAATTGATTAGCCACCACTTCAAAGTGCTTAATGAATTCGGAGGCTTGCCACCAAGGGTCATTGGGTATTGCGGTATAATGTGCCCCCATAACTAAGACAGCCACAATCACAACGCCACGGCCTAGCCCAAACACAAAACCCAGAGCCCTATCGGTACCAGACAACCCCGTTTTTTGTACCAATTGTGACAACATATAACTGAGCAGCGCGCCAATTAACAAGGTGAGCAAAAACAGTACCGCAAAAGCCACCAATAGCCGCAGTGATGGCACATTAATGTATTGCTCTAAATGCACGGCCAACGCATCCCGAAAAGTCCAACCAACCCAGGTGGCTAATAGCCAAGCTGCCAGTGAAAACGCTTCACGCACAAAGCCGCGAAAAATGCTGATAATAGCCGATAATAAGATGATCGCTAGAATAACAACGTCGACCCAGGCCATAACGATTCCTTTATGGGTATTGCACAACTAGGCCATTGAGTTTCATTCGGCTTTTAATCTCACCCCGAATACGTTTGGCCTTTTGAATGTCTATTTCAGGCCCAACTCGCACACGAACAATCTCACCCTTCTTGGTTTTGATGTTCTCTTCAAAAGCCTGATAACCTAATTTCTGTAATTTTTGAGTCAAACCATGTGCATTATTCGCGCTGGCAAAAGAACCCACTTGGATAACCCATGTTTTTTTATCAAAACCGTTACGCAATGTACTCTTGACGGCTGTTTTGATGGGTTTAGGCTGTTCTTTCGCTTGAAAAACAGGATCTTTCTTAAATGTTTTTGCAACAGGCTCAGCATCAACTGTTGACGCTAATACCGGGGTGATCGCTGACTCAAATTTCGCAATCACTTCCTCACTGACAGGCTCAGGCATTGCCAAATCTTGTTCAATTGCAGCAGGCTCAGGAGGCACGATCACATGCGCCTGACTAAAGCGCTCGGCTTTACCATTCAACAACATCGGGATAAAAATTACACCGAACGAAAATAGCACAGCAGCGCCGACTAACCTGTTTTTTAACTGAGTATTCATGTTGCCACTCTTTTTTTATTATTGTTATTGTCTACTTCTATATCACGTTAGTAGATGCCCTGACTATCCGCGAAAACCCCATCATTGATGTAAGTAGGATAAACTTTCTGCAACGGTAAAAAATGACCCGAAAATCAACACTCGATCTTCGACACCCACTTGACTTAAGACAGACTCCAAAGCTTGCCCCACATTACTGGCACATTCAATCACTGTTTGCCCCTTTTCATGTAAGACAGCAGTTATTGCATTCTGTTCCATTGCACGCTCAATTTTAGGTTGAACACAGTACCACACATCAACCTCAGACAGTAAAGGATCCAGTAAATCGGCCACCGCTTTGTCCGCCATGACACCAACAACAGCAATGGTTTGATCAAAATCGGCAGCTTCCAACGTTAACTTTTTCGCCAATGCTTGAGTCGCTTGAGCGTTATGTGCAACATCTAACACAACAGTACATTCACGGGATATTTGCTGGTAGCGCCCCTCTAAAGAGGCTTGCTGTAACCCTGCTTCAAGATGCACTGGCAATACCGCTAAGCGTGTTTGCAAATAACTAATGACTTGCAACACCGCGGCGGCATTCAACAACTGCTCAGCGCCTACTAGCGCAGGCAAAGGCAGTGATGAATAGGATTCGTGATCATTCCACCATGACCAATCCCCCTCCCTTTCTTCTAGGTGGTACGCCTGACCCAACACGTCAACGTCAACCTCTGGAACTGACTTAAAAATGGACTGAGGCGGGTTAGGATCTGCACAAATGGCCGGTTTACCTCGGCGAAAAATGCCTGCTTTCTCCCTACCAATGGCCTCTCTTGTATCCCCTAGCCAATCGGTATGATCAATCCCGACTGATGTCACCACAGCGACATCAGGCTCAAAAATATTCACCGCATCCAAGCGCCCGCCAAGCCCAACTTCGAGTAAAATAACCTCTACTTTTGCCTGTAAGCTACACACCATCGCGGCCAATGTGCCATATTCAAAAAAGGTGAGCGGTAGTTCACCCCGAGCCTGGTCTATCTGCTCAAACGCTTGCATGATGGCCTCATCCGAAGCAGGCTTACCATTTAAACTAATGCGCTCGTTATAACGTAATAGGTGGGGGGAGGTATAACAACCAACGGTGAAACCTGCTGCTAAGTAAATACTCTGTAACAAAGCAACCGTAGAACCTTTGCCATTAGTACCTGCAATGGTAATAATAATTGGCTTATAGCCGGGCTGTGGAAGCTGATCACGGACGCGAGCAACGCGGGTCAAACCTAATTCTATTTCGGCTGGATTAAGCGTCATTTGCCAATCCAACCATTCAGTCAATGTGCGAAAGCGAGCCATATAACAGTTTAAGTCGAGCCGTATAAAGCAGGTTTGCCTTGCAAAATACTCAACAAACTTGCAATTTCCTGGCGCATTCTTCTGCGATCAACAATCATATCCAGTGCGCCGTGCTCTAACAAAAACTCACTACGCTGAAAACCTTCAGGTAATTTTTGACGTACGGTTTGTTCAATCACTCGAGGACCTGCAAAACCTATCAACGCACCAGGTTCGGCAACAATGGCATCCCCTAGCATCGCAAAACTGGCAGAAACACCCCCCATTGTAGGATCAGTTAAAACTGAGATAAATGGCACACCCGCTTGCGACATCCGATTAAGCGCGGCACTGGTTTTGGCCATTTGCATCAATGAAAATAAAGCTTCCTGCATTCTCGCGCCACCACTGGCTGAAAAACACACCAATGGAATATTTTTCTCGATGCACACATCTGCTGCACGCACAAACCGCTCACCAACAACCGAAGCCATTGAGCCACCCATAAATGAGAATTCAAACGCAGCAGCAACCAAAGCCAAACCATAGACCTGACCCTCAACCACAATCAACGAATCATTTTCACCCGTTGATTTTTGATATTGCTCTAAACGATCGGTGTATTTTTTGGTGTCTTTAAAATTCAACTTATCGACAGGTACGAGATTGGCGCCAACTTCTTCTCGGTTTTCAGGGTCTAAAAACGAATCTAACCTTGCCCTAGCTCCCATCCGGAAATGATGAGAGCACTTAGGGCAAACATGCGTATTTTGGTCTAAATCGTCCTGGTATAATGTCGCACTACAGTCTGGGCATTTTATCCACAACCCTTCGGGGACATTTCGCTTAGAATTACTTTCTGTGCGAATACGAGTTGGGAACATCTTTTCTAGCCAGTTCATTTAATTGCCTTATTATTCGTTATCGAGCGCTTGCCGAATGCTGCTCATTAATGTCGTTATCTCAGTGGTAATTGCACCGAAATCTTGGCTGTATTGCTCAACTTTGTTCACTAACGCGCTACCTACAATCACCGCATCAGCACATTTTGAGACTTTTTTGGCCGTTTCAGCATCTTTAATACCAAATCCAACGGCTATCGGAATGTCTGTATGTGTTCGGATCTCTTTGATTTTATTACAAACAGCCTGCTCATCTAGGGCATTAGAACCTGTTACCCCTTTTAATGAAACATAGTACAAATAACCCGAAGCCACCGAAGTAATCTTTGCAATTCTTTCTTGATGACTGGTCGGTGAAATTAAATAGATGGGATCCAGGCCACTTTGGTTTAACGCTGCAACCAAATCAGCCGATTCTTCTGGTGGCATATCAACCGTCAGCACACCATCAACACCTGCTTCAGCAGCAGCCTTACAGAATACGTCATACCCCATCACTTCCACTGGGTTCAAATAGCCCATCAACACAATTGGGGTAACCGAATTGTCTTCACGAAAGCGTTTAACCATCGCCAACACATCTTTTAACCCCACGTTATGCGCTAACGCTCGCTCGCTCGCTTTTTGAATGACAGGGCCATCCGCCATAGGGTCTGAAAACGGAACACCTAGCTCGATGATATCCGCACCAGACTCAACCAGCGCCTTCAAAATACCGACCGTCCAACCTGGGTTTGGGTCTCCAGCCGTCACAAAGGGGACTAATGCTGTTTTATTTTGTTTACTCAATTGTTCTAGTACGGTGCTAATCCGGCTCATTGCATTCCTTAGATCATTTTATTTGCGCTGGTATTCTACCTGAAAAACAGCACATTATGTAACAATTCAGCGCACCAAAACACACGCAATTATGTAATAACGCGCCAAACGGGGCTACCACTGAACCATTTTCACCGCCTACTAACAAAAAACGTAACCCCCAAACAAACCAACGCTCTGAGTGCTTGATGGCTCTAATGGCGTTCATAGGAATGAATAATCGGCAGGTAATATTGGAAACGCAGACATCAACAGCACCACCGAAGGAGTGCTAACATTTAAGCTCTAACCAGATTAGAGCTTAAATTAAGAAAGGGCCAACTAAAACTCAATACCCTCAATAGAAGCAACCGTATGAATATCTTTATCACCACGGCCTGACAAATTCATGATAATTATCTGGTCTGGTGTCATTGTTTTCGCTAATTTTTTTGTATAAGCAATGGCATGACTAGACTCTAACGCAGGTAAAATACCCTCTGTTTTCGTCATCTCATGGAACCCTTCTAACGCCTCATCATCGGTTACCGCAACATAATCACCTCGACCAATGTCTTTTAACCAAGCATGCTCAGGGCCTACACCCGGGTAATCTAAACCTGCAGAAATAGAGTGCGTTTCAATAATTTGACCGTTCTCATCTTCCATTAAATAGGTTCGGTTACCATGTAACACTCCAGGTTTACCGGCACATAAAGGTGCTGCGTGTTTACCTGTTTCTAAACCAAGACCCGCGGCCTCGACACCGTAAAGCTTCACCGCCTCATCATTAATAAAGGGGTAAAATAAACCAATGGCATTTGACCCACCGCCCACACAAGCAACCAAGGCATCTGGTAAGCGCCCTGCTTGTTCTTGAATTTGCTCTCGCGCTTCACGGCCAATCACCGACTGAAAATCTCGCACCATCGCAGGGTATGGGTGTGGCCCTGCCACGGTACCAATAATATAAAAGGTATTATCAACATTGGTCACCCAATCTCGCATCGCTTCATTAAGCGCATCTTTCAAGGTTTTTGAGCCAGAATCCACCGGGATGACTGTCGCCCCTAACAAACGCATGCGATACACATTCAGCGCCTGACGCTTAACATCTTCAGACCCCATGTAAACAACGCACTCTAAGCCCAATCTTGCAGCAACAGTTGCAGTGGCGACACCATGTTGCCCAGCACCTGTTTCGGCAATAATTCGGCTTTTTCCAATGCGTTTTGCCAGCAGTGCTTGACCAATCGTGTTATTCACTTTGTGGGCGCCGGTATGATTTAAATCTTCACGCTTCAAATAAATCTGGGCGCCACCCAATTCCCGGCTCCAACGCTCAGCGTGATACAAAGGTGATGGCCTGCCAACATAATGACGCAAATCATCATCGAATTGTTTTAAAAAGACTGGATCTTGCAGACAACCCTCATAAACTTCTTTCAATTCATCCAAAGCTTCAAACAGTGTTTCGGCAACAAATTGGCCGCCAAAAATCCCAAAGTGACCATCATCTGTTGGCACATCGGTTAAATGGGTTAGGTCTACAGGCTTTGGCACGCGCTTACTCCTTGCATGAACTGAATAATTTTAGAATGATCTTTGATTCCCTTCGCAGATTCTACACCACCACTGACATCAACGGCATAGGTTTTTGTTAATCGAACGGCTTCAGTGATATTGCCCGGTGTTAATCCGCCCGCCAGAATGATTGGTTTGGTTAAACTCGATGGTATTTGCGACCAATCAAACGCTTGCCCCGTTCCACCAGGCACACCTTTGACATAAGCATCTAGCAAAATACCTGCAGCGCTAGGGAAGTTGGCTTGTGCTTGTTCAATATCAGCCGCTTTTTGAACCCGCACCGCTTTCATATAAGGTATATGAGCAAACAAGCAGTCAGACTCTGTTTCATCACCATGAAATTGCAAAATATCAATTCTGGTTTGTTTCAGCACCTCATCAATATCTGCTCGAGACGCATTCACAAACAAACCCACAATACTGACAAAAGGCGGAACAACTTGAGCAATGGCCTGCGCTTGGGCAATGGTTACATTTCTTGGGCTAGGTTCATAAAAAACCAGACCAATCGCATCTGCACCAGACTCAACCACAACAATGGCATCTTCAGGACGGGTAATACCGCAAATTTTAACACGTGTTCTCATGTTGAATAAGAGACCTCATTGGGCAAATTAAAATGGCTAGGATAACCCACTTTCGTTAACCTTAACCCCGTCGGTTCTGCTGTCACGCCTGCTTGAGTTCTGTCTCTGGCGTGCAGTACTTGCTCTGCCCATTCAGGCGGCTTTTTACCCCAACCTATCTCCAACAACACCCCCATAATATTACGCACCATGTGATGCAGAAAAGCATTGGCCGTAATATCCATCAACACTCTATCCCCTTCTCTGTAAACGGATAAATGGGTGATTTCTCGTATAGGGGTATGCGCTTGACACTTAATCGCACGATAGGAGGTAAAATCGTGTTTGCCCATTAAATACTGCCCAGCGGCATGCATCGCGACTTCATCTAGTTTCCCATAAATCCAAGTATGGTTTTGCATGAGCAACACAGAGGACACGGCACGGTTATCGATACAGTATTGGTATGAACGTTCTAACGCTGAAAATCGAGCATGAAAATCATCTTCTACAGGGTGTACCCAAATTAATCGAATATCATCAGGCAAAAAGAAGTTACACCCCATTCTCCAGTTATGCGGCTTACGCACAACATCCGTATCGAAATGGATGACTTGACCCAAGGCATGCACGCCTGTATCTGTACGGCCCGCACATTTAACTGTTATGGGGGCGTTAGCGACTTTTGATAAAGCTTGTTCAACCTTATCTTGGACCGTTACCACTCCAGCTTGTTGCCGCTGCCAGCCATGGTATTGAGTGCCGATATATTCTACTTGGGCTGCAAATTTCATAGTACGCAAAAGCCGGTATTGTAGCGGCTAACCAATCATGCTGCACCTATTTATATCAGCCTCCAATTTAGACCCCAAAAGACCGTCATTACAATTCACCGACCCCCCCCCACTTTTGCCAATATATTACTATACTTGAAAACGTAAGCTTACTTAAGCACCAAAATGGCACAGAGAACTGTTGCCAATATTTGACCACTCCAAGGGGATTAACATGTTTAAAACTTTAGCAAGCATTGCTTTACTGATCGGCACCACCACAAGCGCCATGGCATTTGACAAAGCGCAGTACAAAACAATCATTAATGAGAAGCGTATGCATAATTATCACTAAACACTTTCAATTACAGCATCCATATCCAGGGTAAATGAGAATAATTCTCAATATGCAATTTATATTGTGACGGGGAACTATTTGAAACCATTTCTG
>JABHGC010000223.1 GCA_018672285.1 Methylococcales bacterium | reverse complement strand
TAAATAGCCGGCCAAGAAAATGCTTAGGCTACAAAACACCTTATGAGGCTTTTGAAGAGCTCACTGGCATTAAACAAGAAAATTTAACCGGTCATGCACTTATGACTTGAATTCAGGGGAGACTTTTAATCCTGGTGCTGCCTGGCAGTCACGAGCAATATCTGTATGAATGATTGATGAAATCATTGATATGCCAAGCAGGTCATATTTATCGGAAGGGTTACAGGCAAGATTTGCGGACATCATGCCACCATTAGAAATGCCTGCGGCATAAACGCGTTGCTTGTCCATTCTGTAATGATTGGAAAGTTGCGTGATAATGGCCTCAACAAAACCTAAGTCATTTTGTTTAAAGCTGTCACTTTCTTCTCTCGTTGAGTCGATCACACGACCATCAGCCCAGTTACCTTCAAAGGCATTAGGGTAGATGATGACAAAACCATCATCACCAGCAAGATCATTAACGCGGTCAAGTTCCATGTAATCTTGAAATTTGACGTTATTGTCTGAGCCACCACCCCCATGAAAACCGAGCATCATAGGGAATTTTTTACTGGTTGAGCGGCTGTATGCTTGAGGTATGTAGACGTTGTATCTGCGCTCTTGTGTTGAGCTATCTTCATTGGTAACAGCGACACAGCCACTGAAAATTTGGCCTTTGCCATCTGCACTTTGCTCAATGATAAAATCGCCTAAGTTGCCTTCAGTGGCATTGATGGGTTGTGCGTGGGTGCAGGACTCATCGGCTGCTTGCGCTGCAAGTGGTAAGGTTAAAGAAATGAGCGCTGCGAGTTGGTGAAACTTCATTATAACGACCTGGTAGCTAAAAGAATGTGTGTTATTCGAGAATTATTAAATTCTAATGTAGGTCGGAGATAACCTCAATTACACGCAGACTACAGGTCATTATTTTCCGCTAAAGTGACCTTTTTAATATGGTGAGAGGTGATTGTGAGACAATTTTCCGGCTTAAGCGATGCCCGCTCAGCCACACAACGGTTGCGCCAACAATGGGACCAATGACCCAAACCCACAGGTGCCACTGCATAGGTGCATGGAAAACACGCCAATATAAACTCCAGGCGGCAAGCTCTGTCCCGATAGCGGCTAAAAAACCGGCAATAACCCCTAAGAGTAAAAGCTCGTTGCGAATAAGGGCTTGCACAAAACGGCTGTCGGCACCGATGGCGCGAATCACTGCACTGGTATATTGCCGTTCATCAAGGGTGGCCTGCATGGCGGCCAACAGCACACTAAACCCTGCCGCTAATACAAATAGTGCAAGATACTCAACCGCTAGGGTGACTTGGCCAAGAATGGATTTAACTTGCGCCATGATCTCATCAATTTCTATCACGGTTACGGTCGGGAAGTGTTGGATTAACGCGTTCAGTTGATTTTTATTGTCTTTCGTTAAATAAAAGCTGGCTAAGTAGGCCACAGGAAAGTTGTCGAGCGTTTTTGGCGGTAAAACGACGTAAAAATTGGGTTGAAAGCTATCCCATTTTACGGTTCTAAAGTTTTGAATGACACCAGTGACGCGTTGTTCTCCTATAAGATAAGTTAATTCGTCTCCTAGTTTAAAGCCCAATTCTGTGGCCATCGTCGCTTCAATAGATAATAAAACGGTGTTGAGGGTTGGCTCGTTCCACCAGGTGCCGGCAACAATTTTGTTTCCTGCAGGTAAGGTGTTGCTCCAGGTAAGGTTTAGTGCACGCTGTAGCGCATTATGTTTACGACCTTTTTCAGACACGTTCTCCATAATGGGTAAACCATTTCGCTCTATCAGCCGTCCGCGAACCATAGGCATAACATCGCTATGGGTGATGTTGTTTTGGTTGAAAAAAGTATTCAGGCGTTCCACTTCGTAGGGCTGGATATTCACCGCAAAATGATTGTGGGCATTTTCGGGGATGGTATTTTGCCATTCGACAATTAAATCGGATCTGACCAAAGCCACAGTCATCATGATCATCAAGGCTAGGCCAATGGCAAAGACTTGCATTGCGCTAATGCGTTGGTGGCGTACGAGTTGGCGGATGGCGAGCTTGGCTGGCGCACTGAGTCTTGAGGACAATTTGCTCAGAAGGCTCACAGCGGTAAAAACTAAAACTCGGGCAAAGAGGATAACAACCAAAGCACTGAGCATGAGGATTAAGGTCATTTTGCCATTACCAGAAATCCACCACATTAAGCCACCGAGGCTTATCATGGTTAGAATATTCACTTGTATATTGCTCATGCTGTCTTGTTGTTCATTCCGTCGTAGCACTCTTACTGGGGGAATATTTCGTAGTTTGAATACGGTTGATAAAGCAAAGCCGGCTAAACAAAAAAGTGCGGTTAACAGGCCGATGAAGGCGGGTTTGAACCCTGGGGGGGGTAGTTGCCCGGGTAGGAAATCTTTTAACAGTGCAATGACGCCAAGCTCTAGGCCGTAGCCTAATAGGATGCCAAGACCGCCTGCTAACAGGGCAATCATTAAAATTTGCAGGCTGTAGATGTGCACAATCGTACGAGGAGAGGCTCCCAGGCATGAAAATAGCGCAGTATGATCAATGTGGCGCTCACCATAACGTTTTGCCGCAACAGAGACCGCAATGCCATCCAGTAAAACACTAATCATGCTGGATAAGGCTAAATATTGGTCGGCTTTATCAAGTGCCATCCTAAGACCTGGGGCTGCAGTCGCTTTGCTAACAATAGATTGGCCTGTGCTAATTTTAGGTTTTAGCCAAGCGGCAAAATCGGATATTTTGGTGGCGCTTGCTGTCACTAAATAGTGATATTGAATACGGCTGCTTGGCTGTACAATATGTGTTTTTGGAATATCTGTCCGGTGCATGATTAAACGCGGTGCAATAGCAAACAGATATGTGGCTCGACTTGGCTCTTCTTGTAAAATCCCAGCTACGGTGAGAGTAGCTTTGCCGATGGTGACTTTGCTGCCAATGGTTGCTGACAGAGCATTAAGTAGCCTAGGTTCCATCCAAACGGTGCCAGGTTTTGGCCCTTTGTTGTCCCATTCGCCAAATTTTTTCAAGCTTTGACTGACCCTGATTTTCCCGAGCAGTGGGTAAATATCATTAACGGCTTTGACATTGGCTAATTTAAAGCGGCCGTCGACCACAACAACAGAGGCAAAATCCAGTGTTTTATCAAACGTGATGTTATGTTTTTGGGCGTAATCAGCCCACAATGTCGGTACTTCATGGGGGGATTTTAAAATTAAATCGGCACCTAAAAATCGTTTTTGTTGTTGCCCCATTGAAGATTGGACTTGCTGATTTAGCGCACCAATGGATGTGACGCTGGCAACGGCAATGGCCACCGCAAGAAAAATGACTTTGACTTCACCTGATTGCCAGTCACGACGAAAAAATTGCCATGCAAAACGAAAACGATTGATCATGGTTGCACCCAGCGGCCTTCATCGAGAACCAGTTGTCTTTGGCAACGGTTGGCAAGGTGCTCGTCATGAGTGACTAAAATGAGGGTCGATTGTTGTTGCTCGTTGAGTTCGAATAAAAGATCCATGACTTTCTGGCCTGTTTTTTTATCCAGGTTACCAGTCGGTTCATCGGCAAACAGGTATTCAGGTTGTGTTACAAAGGCACGGGCAATCGCGACACGCTGTTGTTCGCCACCAGATAGTTGTCTTGGGGTGTGATCAAGCCTGTGGCCAAGGTCAACTTGCTTGAGCAAAGAGATTACGTGTTCTTCATCAATCTTTTTACCGGCTAAATCTAACGGTAAGCTGGTGTTTTCAATGGCATTGAAGGCAGGGATCAGCTGGAATGATTGAAATACGAAGCCAATTTTTTCAGCGCGGAGTTGAGCACGCTGCTCCTCATTCATATCCGTTATATTTTTATCATTGATGTGAACTGAACCTTGAGTTGGTGTGTCCAAGCCTGCGAGCAACCCAAGTAACGTTGTTTTGCCTGAGCCTGATGCGCCTAAAATCGCAATGGTTTCTCCCGCATTGATTTTTAGGTCGATAGCTTGCAGTATTTCAATTTGGCCTGACGCTGTTTCTACTGTTTTGCTTAACCCTTTGGCTTCTATCATCAAGGTTCCTTCATGTTAATACGTTTCATACTGGTTTTTTGTGCTTTCTTTAGCTTATCTGCATTGGCTAAAGCCAATGACCCTGTTTTACTGGTTGTGGGAGACAGCTTGAGTGCAGGCTACGGCATTGAGCGCAGTAAAGGCTGGGTTGAATTGCTTCAGCGAAAACTGCAGACATTAGGGTATCGCTACTCAGTAGTGAATGCCAGTATCAGTGGTGATACAACAACAAATGGTCAGTATCGGTTGGCAGCACTGTTAGAAAAGCACCAACCTGAGTGGGTTCTGATTGAGTTAGGTGGGAATGATGGCTTACGGGGTGTACAGGTGCCGGCATCAAAAGCCGCTTTAAATAAGATGATTGAGCAAGTGCAGCAGCAGAGCCGTAAAGTGATGCTGATTGGCATAGAGTTGCCTCCAAATTATGGGGAGCTGTACAATAATGCAATTCGACAAATGTTTGTTGAGTTGGCCACTCAACATCAGCTCCCATTTCTGCCATTTTTATTGGCAGGGGTTGCAGAGAATGAAGGTTGGGTTCAGGCTGATGGCATTCATCCAACAGAAGCCGCTCAGCCAACTATTTTAGAGAATGTTTGGCTAATACTTGAGCCGACATTGGAAAAGACAGAGTAGTGCCATCTTTTGCTTTAATGGTCATGAAAAATTTGAACATTTTTCAAATAAATGTTCTAAGTAGGTGCAAACAATTAACGAGGAGATGAGTAAACCCATGAAAATACACAGTAGCCTGCACACCATCGCGTTGTTCACGTCGTTTTTTATTATTGCTTCTTGCACTGAGGAGGCGCCAGTGCAAGAGCCTGTTGTCAATGAACCTACAACAGAGGTTGCTGCGTCCGTGGAGAGCACAGACGCTGTGGCATCTGAGGTGAAATTTGTTGAAGGCACGCATTACACAAAGCTTGAATCGCCATTGGCCAGCACAGGCAATGTGACGGTGACAGAGTTTTTTTGGTATGCCTGTCCGCATTGTTTTCATTTTGAGTCACACATACAAGGCTGGGTTGATCACAAGCCTGAAAACGTTCATTTTGAGCAAATTCCCGCCGTGTTTAGTCAGCGTTGGTTGCTACTTGCAAAGGCACACTATGTGGCCAAAGCACTCAAAGTTGAAGACATGATGTCGCCTATTTTATTTAGAGAAATTCATGAAAAGAAACGGCAAGTGCAAACATTACCTCAACTTGTCACTATCTTTGTTGAAAATGGGGTGACTGAAGCTGAGTTTATGCTCGAATATGAAAAACTTGCCGAGGGTGGCGCTCACTTTGCTGACATTGAAAGAGCCATTAAGTTAGGGCAGCAATTCAAATTGAATGGTGTGCCAGCCGTTGTGGTCAATGGCGAATACCTTGTCAGTAATGAAAATGCAGGGTCATTAGAAAATATTATTGCGATTACGCAGTTTTTGGTCGAAAAAACACAGAAAGCGTCTAGCAAATAGTAAGCTATAGAGTCGCTGTTTTTGGCGGTTTATTTCCTGAGGTGTAATGATGAAAGCAGAGACAGAAAAGACAGAGGATAAAAACGAGCTTAAGGTGCCTCGTGGTCTTAAGATAGGGTTGTTTGTCATCAACTTTCTCATCGCAGGGGCCGCGTTTTTAAGTGGTTATGGCATCGATGAGTTCAAGCTGTTTGCCACCATTTTAGGGCAAAATATTGTGTTGATCCCGCTGGTGTCGGTAGTGGTGGGTTTAGGGTTGAAGCAGTTGGATAAGTCATTTCGATTGGAAAATATGTACTATTTAGGATTGTTTCTGTCGATCGTATTAACCATTAAAGGCTTTCGCTAATAAGTGCCTCCCAAACACAATGACCGTTGTCTGTGCCATTGTGTTTGAGCGTGAATCTTATTTTTTGACGTCTAGTTTGCGAATAATTTTGTGAATTATTTGGTCAGATTTAAGCCCTGAAGCGGCTTGGTGGCCACCGCCCCCCATTGATTTTGCCAGCTCAGACACATCAAAGCCGTTACTTGAGCGTAATGAATATACCCAGCCGTTATCGACCTGGAAAAAACAGGCGGCAAAAGGGTAGCCATCACTTAATTGGCCGACAACATCACTGATCATGGATGAGGTTGATAAATTAACGACAGGAACTTCGTGCCCAAGTAACTCGCACAGAAAGGCATTGCGTTTGGATTGCTTAACTTGTCGGTTATGGTATTTGAGTAAATCCTTACCGCGTGGGATGAGCGTTAAAAAGTGTTCGTCATCTAAAAATTTTTGCCATTTTGCGAAATCTAGCGGCAGTAGCTGCAATGCCATGTTGACTTCATTGGTGCCTTCACACTTAAAATGCCATAAGTCTCGGTCTTGAATGGCATGGAACAGTTTAGGGAGCGGCTTACCAGGTTGAAAGAACTCCCAGCTTAAGACCGCACCCGATTTGTCCATATCAAAAAGACCTTTTACTTGGCCAGAGGCCAGAAAAGGAGACAGCTCTTCTTCTGCTGTTTTGTGATGATCTAGCACGGTGATGTTGTCACTAATGCTGAGTAGCTCATTCATGTGATTTTCTTTAACACTGTGATCCACAATATAGAGCTCATCGCCAGGCTCAAGTGTTGGGTACTCAGACTGGTATTGAACTGGATAGTATTCAGCTGTATCGCCATACTTTAACCAAGCAGCAAGTGCTGCACCAAACCCATCAAAACAGTTTCTGTGATACCAAATTTTAATCATTTTTTCTGTGTCGCTTTGTTACAAAGTGGGCGGGATTATGAGTAATTTAATGAAATGCTGCAAGTTTCTGCTGTGAAATTGCTCGGTAAATTGATACAAACTTGGGTAAAGGGTTTAGTTGGGTATATACTTAGAGGAATTAGAATTTTGTTTTTGAGAGCCGGTCGATGAATTTAAATTTTTTAGAGTTTGAGCAACCTATTGCAGAGTTAGAGGCGAAAATTGAAGAACTTCGCCTAATGGGTAACGATTCAGATTTAAATCTGAGTGATGAAATAGTTGTTTTACAGGATAAATGCAAAGATTTAACCCATTCTATTTTTTCATCTCTTACATCCTGGCAAGTGTCACAGCTTTCCCGTCACCCTCAACGCCCTTACACTCTGGATTACTTGAAAAGTGTTTTCACCGGGTTTCAAGAGTTGCATGGCGATCGTCATTTTTCAGATGACCCTGCAATTGTCGCCGGTGTTGCGCGTTTAGATGGCCGACCTGTGATGGTGGTTGGCCAGCAAAAAGGCCGAGATACTAAAGAAAAATTACACCGAAATTTTGCGATGCCCAAGCCTGAAGGTTATCGTAAAGCGTTGCGATTAATGCAAATGGCTGAGCGCTTTAAATTACCAATTATCACCTTGATTGATACCCCGGGTGCCTACCCTGGCGTTGATGCTGAGGAGCGAGGCCAAAGCGAGGCAATTGCTCGTAATTTATTTGAAATGTCGCACTTTAAAACCCCCATTATTAGTGTTGTGATAGGAGAGGGCGGCTCTGGTGGTGCATTAGCCATTGGTGTTTGTGATAAATTGATGATGCTGCAATACAGTACGTATTCTGTCATCTCGCCAGAAGGTTGTGCGTCGATCTTATGGAAGAGTGCCGATAATGCGCCTGATGCTGCAGAGGCAATGGGGCTGACCTCAGAAAGATTAGAAGAACTAGGCTTCATTGACGATATTGTGCCAGAGCCTTTAGGTGGTGCACATCGTGACTTCAGCGCTATTTCTGAATCATTAAAGCTAGCTTTAATTAAACAGTTGGACGAGTTAAGAGAGATGCCTGTCGATGATTTGCTGAAAAGGCGATATGAACGACTCATGTCTTATGGGTCGTTTGAGGAAACAGCACAATAAACCCCCCTTTCGTTCTCGCGCACGATCTACCCACACAGATCAAGCAATTTACAAAAGTTTGGGTGGCCTATAGTGGGGGGGTCGACTCGCATGTGTTACTCCATGCGTTATCCCAGATTAAATGCCAGCTCCCACCCATTGCCGCTATCAATGTTGACCATCAGTTACAAGCAGCCTCAGCAGGTTGGGCAAAACATTGTCAAAAAATATGTGCAGAACTCAATGTGCCGATTACGTGTTTGCAAGTGGATGCAACGCCGGTTAATAGAGAAAGTCCTGAAGAAGCGGCTCGTAAACGTCGTTATGAGGCGTGGGCGGAATTGTTGCAGCCGGGAGAGGTCATTTTGCTAGGGCAACATTTGCAAGATCAAGCCGAAACCGTGCTTTTACGATTATTAAGAGGTGCAGGGCCTGCAGGTTTGTCTGCAATACCAGAGCGGCGAGCGCTTGGTGACGCTCAATTATTAAGACCCATGTTACACGTTGACTCGGCGCAGATTCATGCATATGCCTTGAATCAGCAATTAGATTGGGTTGAAGACCCGAGCAATCACTCTCTTGACTATGATCGGAACTATCTTCGCCATCAAGTACTGCCCCTGCTCAAACAGCGTTGGCCCCAAGTGGAGCAGTCCTTTAGCAGGTCTGCAGCGTTGTGTGGTGAGTATGAAAGACGCCAACACAAAGGCTTCCAAGCTGATTTGCAGCGGTGTGTCGAAGATGGCGCACTGTGTTTAGAGCCACTTATTGAGTATACCCAAGATATACAAGTTCAATTGGTGCGTTATTGGTTGCAGGAGCACACAGGCCAACCTGTGCAGCGTGTACACTTGGCACATGTGATGTCTGACTTGGTTAAAGCAAAACCCGATAAACAGGGTAAGGTTTATATGTCGGGGGGATGCGTGTGCCGCTACTTAGATAAATTGTTTGTTTTACCTGGTGATGTGGTCTTTGAAAACCCCGACGTGGAGAAGTCATGGTTATGGCGTGGTGAGCATGATTTACCACTCACAGGTGGGGTGCTCTCTAGCCGTCAAGTTTTTAGTGAGCCATTGACCGTGACATTCCGTCAAGGTGGAGAAAAAATACGTTTAAAAGGTCACGCGCACCGAAAGCAAGTAAAGCATTTATTGCAAAATGCTCAGGTGCCACCTTGGGATCGTGGATTTTTACCTTTTATCTGGCAAAAAGACCAATTAATTCAAGTAGGTGAGAGGTGGGTTGCAGAAGGTTTTGAAGGAGTGATAAGCTGGGCTGCAACTTAACAGTGTAAACAGATAAGGCCACTGCAATATTGTTGCCACAATTGAGCGTTATTCTACATAACATTGGCGTAGCTAACGCATAAAAATGCGATTAACTGTGAGTTAAGAAAAAGGAGGTGTTTATGATGAATGTCCGATTTGTTGATTCCCCAGCACGCCAACAGTTTGGTCGTATTTTTGATATTTTACCTGGTACTGAAGTAAAAGATTCTGCACGACATTTAATGTCCATGTACCGAGAAGAAACATCAGCTGAGTTTCAAGAAGGGTTTATTGAAGGTTTGGGCTGTGCTCTGCAGTTGCTTGATGCATATAAGGCCAGTGGTCAAATCGAGCAATATTCTGAATTAGAACAAAACTTATTAACAATGCTAGGCGCTGCATCCCGCATGCCTGCGACTAACGGCTAAAGACAATAGGGTCGTTCATCCGAACCGATAAGCATACGTGCTCATCGAGTTCGGCGTGAATTTGATCAATTGCAGCATGCGCTTCAACTGTCACACCGTCTGTCAGTTCTAGCTGGTACAAATATTCGTGCCCTTGGAAACGCTTTCCTGTTACAACGCCTTTAATGCTCCCTTGTGGATTGAATTGCAAGTGTTCTGGGCGCACCAATAAATCAACATCACCATCTTCATGGTCAATGCCCATCTCACCTAATGCGGAGTAAATGTTGCGTTGTTTGATGGTTGCTGGCAATAAAATACCTTCGCCAATGAAGGTGGCAATATAGGCATGTTTTGGTTGGTGGTATAGCTCATAACAGGAGTCCCACTGTAGAAGTTTGGCGTTATGTAGCACACCGATCTGATCGGCCATGGTAAAGGCTTCGTTTTGATCGTGGGTGACTAAAATTGCGGTCATTTGTTCTTTTTTTAAGAGTTGCCTGACATCTGCTGCAAGCGTTGTTCTGGTTTCTGTATCTAGGCTTGAGAAAGGCTCGTCTAGTAATAGCAGCTGGGGTTTAGGCGCAAGTGCACGGGCTAAGGCGATACGCTGCTGCTGGCCCCCAGAAAGTTGGTGTGGGTATTGTTTGGCATACTCGGTTAGCTCAATCATTTCTAATAAGTATTGTATCCGTGCTAAGCGGTCTTTTTTGCGGCCTTTTTGTAGGCCAAATCCAATATTGTCTTCAATGGTTAAATGTGGAAATAAAGCAAAATCTTGAAACACCATGCCGATGTGGCGTTTTTCTGGTGCGATGTGTGTTTTTTCAGCACTGATTACGTTGCCTGCCAGAGATATTTGGCCGCTTGTGGGGGTTTCAAAACCTGCGATGGCACGTAATAGGGTTGTTTTTCCGCAGCCACTGGCGCCTAAAAAGCAGCCGATTTCACCCGCTTGCATACTGAGCGATGCATGCTGGATAATTTGTGTTGAGCCATAGGCGATAGAAATGTCTTGGAGTTGTAGTTGGCTCATGATCGTGCCTGTTTTGAGATGGAGTAACTTAAAATGAGTACCGGGATTAAACCAGTTGCAACGATGGCGAGGGCTGAGCTTGCCGCTTCCATTAATCGTTCGTCAGATGCAAGCTCATATGCCCGGATGGCCAGAGTGTTGAAATTAAATGGTCTTAATATGAGTGTGGCAGGGAGTTCTTTCATCACATCAACGAAAACAATGAGCAGGGCTGTGAGTAAACTGCCTTGCATTATGGGTATGTGAATTCTGGTGAGCACTTGTCGGGGTTGGCAGCCAAGCGTTTGTGCGGCTTGATCTAACGATGGGCGAACCTTGCTTAAGCCAGACTCAACCGATTGTAAGGCAACGGACATAAAGCGAACGGTATAGGCAAAAATGAGAATAAATATTGTCCCGCTGAGTAATAGCCCTGTAGAAATACCAAAGGTGGCGTCCATGAATGCATCTACTCGATGGTCTATCCAGCTTAATGGAATCATCACGCCGACGGCAACAACCACACCAGGTGTCGCGTAACCTAAGGTCGAGAGCCTAACTAAAAAAGCAAAGTTCTTTTGTTTGTAAATTCGGAGCCCATAGCCTAATAACACCGCTATGGAGACAACGGTGATGGCTGTTATTGCTGCGAGTAGCAGGCTGTTGCCGGCAAGGGTTAAAAATTCAGTATCGAAAGCTTGATCCATGGTGAGCCATGCCCAGTGGCTTAGTAATATCACGGGGATTAAGAAGCTAAATAGGAGTAATAAGCTACAGAAGAGTAGGGCGGAAAAGAGTGATCCTGACTTTAAGGTGTAACGTTTGCTGTGTTGTACTCGTTGGCTTGTTTGGTGATAGCGCGCTTGTTGCCTAGACCAGCGCTCTAAAATCATCAGCGTGAAAACAAAAATCAATAAAATAGCAGATAATTGTCCTGCGGCTGAGTTTTCATCTAGGCCAAACCATGTACGGTAAATGCCGGTTGTAAAAGTATCCACGCCAAAATACTGCACTGTACCAAAATCAGCGAGGGTTTCCATCATCACTAGGGATAGACCTGCAATAATGGCTGGGCGCGCGAGTGGTAAAGAGACACGTTTGAAGCTTTGCCAAGGGCTTAAGCCTAAAGATTGGCTGGCTTCTAACACGCTGTCTGCTTGGCTCAAAAAAGCCGATCTTGCTAACAGGTATACATAAGGATACAACACCAGAGACAACATGATGACAGCACCGGTTAACGATCGAACCTCTGGGAACCAGTAATCACCATAGGACCAATTAAACAGTTCACGTAACACGGTTTGAACAGGGCCTGCAAAATCTAGAAAACCGGTGTAGGTGTAAGCAATAATATAGGCGGGTATGGCCATAGGTAATAATAGCGACCAAGTAAAAAAGCGCCTTAGTGGAAAGTCACAGAGCGTGGTCAGCCAAGCGCTAGTAATACCAAGTACTAAGCTGCCAAAACCAACACCGACCATTAAAATGGCCGATTGGGTAACGTAAGTACCGAGTACCGTATCGTACAGGTGTTGCCACACAGCACTGGAGGGTGTAAATAGGTATGCCAATATAACCAGTATTGGCAAAATGATAATGAGAACGAGAAGTGAGAGACTGAATCGCATCAACGCCAACCAGCACGATCCATGATTTTTACAGCGTCTGCATTTCTTTTGCCAAGCTCAGATAAATTGAGCTGATCAGCTTTAAAGGTACCCCAAGACGTCAAAATATCACTGGCTTTAATATTGTTGCGTATTGGATATTCTTGGTTGGTATTGGCATACCAGCTTTGGGCGTCATCACCGGCTAAATACTCAAGTAGTTTAAGTGCTTCTTTAGGGTGCTTTGAGGAGGTTGTGATTGCAGCACCACTAATGTTGACGTGGCTACCGCGGTCATTTTGGTTGGGCCAAAAAATGGCGACTTTATTCGCTGCAAGTGTTTGCATTTTATCTTTGCTGTGTTGCATTTGTGCAAGGTAATAGGTGTTAACAATGGCGATATCACACAGGCCTGCTGCAACCGCTTTTACTTGATCTCTATCACCACCTTTGGGTGGGCGGGCAAAATTTTTGACGAAGCCTTTGGCCCACTGTTCAGTTTGTTCAGCTGAACTTGCTGCAATCATTGAGGCGAGCATGGACTGGTTGTAGATATTGTTTGAAGAGCGAATGCAGATTTTCTGTTTCCATTTAGGGTTAGCCAAATCTTCATAGGTAGAGAGTTGTTCGGGTTTGACATGGTCTTTATGGTAAATAATTGGTCTTGCTCTGACAGACAAACCGTACCAGCTATGCTCTGGGTCTCTGTATGATTCAGGAATAAGTGCGTCAAGTATGTCCGATTGCATGGGCTGGACGAGCTGTTTACTTTTTGCTCGGAATAAGCGGCCGGCATCCGTTGTGATGATTAAATCGGCAGGGCTAAATTTACCTTCATGCTCTAGTCGCTTGATTAGGGTGTCTGCTTTGCCTGTGACTAGATTGACCTTAATGCCTGTTTTTTCAGTGAATTTGACTAATAAGGGTTTGATGAGTGCTTCTTTGCGAGCAGAGTATACGTTGACATCTGCATGTACAGCAGCGCTGATAAGGGTTGAGCAAAGTAGCAAAAGAATGGACTGCCTAATAAACATAATCGTTCCTGTTTTTAAGATCGAAAGAATATTACCATAATGACAAATGAGAATCATTGTCTTTTGCTAGGCGCTCTCAATTAATGTTGTGCGTGGTCAATGATAGTCCATTTACAGAATGCTAATAATGAATTATTAGCCTTTCAGGGTAAACGCAAGGTGCGTGATGGCAATGAGTAAGCCGATGGCGCTGATGCCTAAAATACTTAATACCGGTATCCATAAGCGACTGAGCTGAGCCTGTAATGTTTTGATCTCTTGGCTTAGCTGTTTGCGCTCTCCTCGTAAAGCGGCAACTGCAACCCACATTTCTCCAATCATCCTAGCTGCAGGGTCGTGCGACTGAAGGCCTGCACGTGCAGCGGAGTCATGGATTTGTTTGGCAATCACAGGGTCTAGTGAGGCGACTTTTTCTTCCCAGTCTTCCATGTCTAGCTCCCGAATTTATCTGAGGCCTTATTCACTTCGGTTCTCATCAGCTCAATCCATTGGCTGATCCGAGTTTTATCTTGAATATGCATACGGTTGTCTTCGGTTGCCTCCGTAAAGGGTAGAGACCACAAGTCAATTTTAACCGCAGTAGAGCGATACACTTCTGGCATCATAATCTCTGTTGCATTGACTTCTTTAGCGGCATTGGCTGCTGTGCCACCAATGTTGTTACCGTTAGCATCTTCAAAACCATCGTAGACAATGAAATCTTCTAGTGTGCAGGCGTTAAGGTTTTTGATGATGACGTAGTTGGCCTGATCGCCGAATGCCCTAATCGTTGATATCACTGCACGAGCTGACGCCTGGTCCGTATTAATGACGATGGCAATGGTTGTGCTAAAGCCCATTTCTTTGGCTGCAACGACTAATGCTTCAGCCGATTTTCCGCTCACATCAACCGCTTCTGTGATGGCGCTGGTGGCGCCGCCAGGAAGGTCGTGCATAATGATGTCTGCATTTTGGTGTAATGAACCCATGAGTTGCTCACGTTCTCGGCGATTACGCAAATCATAGTAGCCAACGCCTGTATTGGGGTCTTGCTCACGCTTTAGGTTACCGTCTTCTTTTTGGCCATAATACTGCAGTAAGTGGCCAACAGAGCCATCGCCATCAAAGGCGGCTACCGCTTTGTCTCCACTGCGTAGGTGGTCAAGTAATATGCGTGAGAAAGTCGATTTGCCTACACCGCCTTTCTGTCCGGTTACTAATATGAGTTGCTTATCGCTCAAGATGGTCTCCTCAGATCCCTAAATCGATATTAAATAAATCTTCATGTTCACCAGGAACCTTTTCTGCCGCTTTTCTTGGCTTGTTGAGTTCGTCTGGAATGGTTTCGTGTGATTGTTCGTTTGTAATGTACCCAGTGATGCTTGTGACTAGGGCGGCTTTGTTCATTTTATTAATATCGCCTTCGCTGATCCCCGTTTGCATGTGTTTAAGGAAGCGGCTTAGCGTAACTTTGGTTCTGCTATTTAAGGCTTTTTTAACTTCACCTGCATTGGTGCTGCGATTGAGGTCATCCAGTGCTTCCAATGATAGAGGCGGGAGCACTTGTTTTTTGGAGGCGGGAGATTTGAGGTAGTCCCTAAGGGTGCTGCTGCTTAATGTGAGGTCTTGTTGACTGAGCAGAATAGTAATGTCAGCCCAGGTCCAGCCTTTGCTGTGCAAATACTCAAGCTCTGGTTTTAATTGGAGGATGACTTGGCGAGCTGTCAGGGTTTTAGGTGGTGCTGCATCTTGTTTGGATTGAAGGACAGATTTTAAGCTTTCAACGTCTTGTTCTGTGAAGCGATTTATTGTTGTTATCATGGAGGGAGTCCTCAGTATTGGCTGGTTTTTCGTACTATACCAAGCCTGCGCTGAGATGAGAAGGTGGTGTTTATTTGCGGGACTCTTTTAGCTCGTTTTGGTTTTCTAGCTGCTTAATGTAGGTCATATATTCTAGGTACACTTTGGCATTTTTTTCTTTTTCAATACCGCAACCCATAAGGGTGAGGTGCTTCTTTGCCTTGGCTTTAGCTCGATCAATAACGTCCTGTTTGCTCATAAACATACTATCTTCTCGCTATCCTGATTGCCGGTGGATTAAGGCCTTTAATCAAATCCTATGTCAGGCAATAACGATGTAGATTATCGCATTGGCTATTTTATTTTTCAATTGTGAGCCTTGTCCAATGAGGAATGAGTCTGAAGCGATGAGTTATTTCCAGTGAGAAGTGAGCCTAAAGAAATGGAGTGATAAGCGAAAAAACGTTCATGATTAAGGAATGAAT